>NZ_VWWG01000225.1:0-8183 GCF_011753085.1 Burkholderia sp. Tr-862 | reverse complement strand
CCGGCTGTGGCGCGACGCGCAGGCGGCCGGCGTGGCCGATCGGCTGCCGTGCGCGGCTGGGCAGCGATGGACCTGGGACGGTGTCGTCTTCACGATGCTGTGGCCGCCCGGCGTGGCAGGCGCAGGCCCGTCGAACGAGCAATCCTGTGTGTTGCGCATCGACGCGGGCGGCACGTCGGCACTGTTGACGGGCGACATCGAGGCGCGCGCCGAGCGGCGGCTGCTGGCCGACGCGCGCGACGCACTGGCCGCGCAAATCCTCGTCGTTCCGCATCACGGCAGCCGCACGTCGTCGGTCGAGCCTTTCCTCGATTCGGTCGAGCCGCGCGTCGCGGTATTTCCTGTAGGCTATCGCAATCGCTTCGGGCATCCGCACCGGACGGTCCTCGCGCGCTACGAGGCGCGCGGGATTCCGCTGCCGCGCACCGATCGCGACGGGGCCGTGCGGTTCGACGTCGCGCCGGCGGGCGGCGTGTTCGCGTTCGAGCGTTATCGCGACGCGCAGCGACGGTACTGGATGGACCGGTGATCGACACAGGAGACATTGGCGTTTGAAGGACATCCTCCACTTCTCGCATGCGAACGGTTTTCCGGCGTCGACGTACCGGACGATCTTCGCCGAGCTGGCAGACGACTACGAGCTGCGCTACATCGAGCGCATCGGTCACGATCGTCGTTACCCGGTGACGCGCGACTGGCCGCATCTCGTCGAGCAGCTGCTCGACGACATCGGCGGCCGCTACGAGCGCCCGGTCTGGCTCGTCGGCCATTCGCTCGGCGGCTACCTGTCGCTGATGGCCGCGCTGAAAAAGCCGCAATGGGTGCGCGGCGTGGTGATGATCGATTCGCCGATCATCGCGGGCTGGCGCGCCGGCGCGCTGCGTGCGAGCCAGTGGGCCGGGCTCGACGAGCGGCTGTCGCCGGCGGCCGCGACCCGCAACCGGCGCACGCGCTGGACGAGCCGCGACGAAGTCTGGCGGCACTTCCACGCGAAACCGGCGTTCGCCCGCTGGGACGAACGGATGCTGTCCGACTACATCGACTACGGCATCCCGCAGGCGGGCGCCGACGGCGAACGCGCGCTCGCATTCGACCGCCAGGTCGAATACCTGATCTACCGGACGTGGCCGCACACGCTCGGCCCGCGGCTCGCGCACGGCGCGCCGGTGCCGCTCGGCTTTCTCGCCGGCACGCGCTCGCGCGAAGTGCGGCAGGTCGGGCTCGACGCGACGCGCCGCGCGGCGCGCGGGCGCATCGAATGGCTCGAGGGCAGCCACCTGTTCCCGATGGAGCGGCCGATCGAGACGGCCCGCGCATTGCAGCGGATGCTGAATTCGCTGAAGGCGACGGAGGGCGGCGTGCCGCGCGACAGCGTGGCGCTCGCGAAGCGCGCCTGACGCAGTCCGGTGCACTGCGTTGCACATGCGCGGTGCACCGACCGGCCGGTCGGTTCGCGTCGGTCCGCACAGCCGGTGCGGCACTGCGCGAAGGGGCGCGATCATCGCGCCAATTGCTGAGAGAAGGGCGGGCTTTACGGTATAATCCGTTTTTCCCGCGAGCATCCAGCGATGACCAAATATGTTTTCGTCACCGGCGGCGTAGTTTCTTCCCTCGGCAAGGGTATTGCCGCCGCCTCTCTCGCCGCGATCCTTGAATCGCGCGGTCTGAAAGTCACCCTCCTCAAACTCGATCCCTACATCAACGTCGACCCCGGCACGATGAGCCCGTTCCAGCACGGCGAAGTGTTCGTGACGGAAGACGGAGCGGAGACCGACCTCGACCTCGGCCACTATGAGCGCTTCATCAGCACGAAGATGCGCAAGGCCAACAACTTCACGACCGGCCAGATCTACGAATCGGTGATCCGCAAGGAACGCCGCGGCGACTATCTCGGCAAGACCGTGCAGGTGATCCCGCACATCACGAACGAAATCCAGGCATTCATCGAGCGCGGGGCGGCATCGGCCACCTGCGGCGAGCCGGACGTCGCGATCGTCGAGATCGGCGGTACCGTCGGCGACATCGAGTCGCTGCCGTTCCTGGAAGCCGCACGCCAGATGAGCCTGCGCCTCGGCCGCAACAGCGCGTGCTTCGTGCACCTGACGCTCGTGCCGTACGTCGCGACGGCAGGCGAGCTGAAGACGAAGCCGACCCAGCACAGCGTGCAGAAGCTGCGCGAGATCGGCATCCTGCCGCACGTGCTGCTGTGCCGTGCGGATCGCCGCATCCCCGACGACGAATCGAAGAAGATCTCGATGTTCTCGAACGTGCCGGAAGACGCCGTGATTTCGGTGTGGGACGCCGACAGCATCTACAAGATTCCGCAGATGCTGCACGACCAGGGCCTCGACCGGATCATCTGCGAGGAGCTGAAGCTGTCGCCGAAGGACGCCGACCTGAGCATGTGGTCGGAGCTCGTCGAGAAGCTGGAAAACCCGAAGCAAGAAGTGACGATCGGCATGGTCGGCAAGTATGTCGATCTGACCGAGTCGTACAAGTCGCTGATCGAGGCGCTGCGCCACGCATCGCTGCATACGTCGACCAAGGTCAACATCGAGTACATCGACTCGGAAGAAATCGAGACGAACGGTGTCGACAGCCTGAAGCACCTGGATGCGGTGCTCGTTCCGGGCGGTTTTGGCCGTCGCGGCACGGAAGGCAAGATCGGGGCGATCCGCTACGCGCGCGAGTCGAAGGTGCCGTACCTCGGCATCTGTCTCGGCATGCAGCTCGCGGTGATCGAATTCGCACGCGACGTCGTCGGCCTGAAACAGGCGAACAGCACGGAATTCGATCCGGAAACGCCGGAACGCGTGGTCGCGCTGATCACCGAGTGGTACGACCGCGACGGCAAGGTCGAGACGCGCACCGAAGAGTCGGATCTCGGCGGCACGATGCGCCTCGGCTCGCAGCGCTGCCCGATCAAGCCGGGCACGATGGCCGCAGAGATCTATGGCAAGGACGTGAACGAGCGCCATCGCCACCGTTATGAAGTCAATAACCGCTTCGTGCCCCAGCTCGAAGCCGGCGGCCTTATCATCAGCGCCCGTACCCCGAGCGAGGATCTGCCGGAAATGATGGAGCTGCCCCGTTCGATGCACCCGTGGTTCGTCGGCGTCCAGTTCCACCCGGAATTCACGTCGACGCCGCGTGACGGCCATCCGCTGTTCAAATCGTTCGTCGAAGCCGCGCTCGCCAACAAGCAAGCGCGCGGAGTGAAAGCATGAAGCTGTGCGATTTCGAGGTCGGTCTCGACCAGCCTTTCTTCCTGATCGCGGGTACCTGCGTCGTCGAATCGGAGCAAATGACGATCGACACGGCGGGCCGCCTGAAGGAGATCTGCGAGAAGCTGAACGTGCCGTTCATCTACAAGTCGTCCTACGACAAGGCGAACCGCAGCTCGGGCAAGTCGTTTCGCGGCCTCGGAATGGACGAGGGCCTGCGGATCCTCGGCGAGGTGAAGCGCCAGCTCGGCCTGCCGGTGCTGACCGACGTGCATTCGATCGACGAGATCGAGCAGGTCGCGTCGGTCGTCGACGTGCTGCAGACGCCCGCGTTCCTGTGCCGCCAGACCGACTTCATCCATGCGTGCGCGCGTTCGGGCAAGCCCGTCAACATCAAGAAGGGCCAGTTCCTCGCGCCGCACGACATGAAGAACGTGATCGACAAGGCGCGTGAAGCGGCCCGTGAAGCCGGTCTGTCGGAAGACCGCTTCATGGCGTGCGAGCGCGGCGTCTCGTTCGGCTACAACAACCTCGTGTCCGACATGCGTTCGCTCGCGATCATGCGCGAGACGAGCGCGCCGGTCGTGTTCGACGCGACCCACTCGGTGCAGCTGCCGGGCGGGCAGGGCACGAGCTCGGGCGGCCAGCGCGAATTCGTGCCGGTGCTCGCGCGTGCCGCGGTCGCGACGGGCGTCGCGGGCCTGTTCATGGAAACGCACCCGAATCCGGCCGAAGCGAAGTCGGACGGCCCGAACGCGGTGCCGCTGAACCGGATGGGCGCGCTGCTGGAGACCCTCGTCACGCTCGACCAGGCGGTGAAGCGCCATCCGTTCCTGGAAAACGATTTCAACTAAAGATCGAATGAACCTTGCGGCGGCTTCGCGCGTCTCTAGCGAAAGCAGTTTCGGCACGCGTGCCGTCGCAGTTTGAAGAATCCATCGTCATTCTCAGAGGAAACCCATGAGTGCAATCGTAGATATCATCGGCCGCGAGATTCTGGATTCGCGCGGAAACCCCACCGTCGAATGCGACGTGCTGCTCGAATCGGGCACGATGGGCCGCGCGGCGGTGCCGTCGGGCGCGTCCACCGGCTCGCGTGAAGCGATCGAACTGCGTGACGGCGAAGCCGGCCGCTACAACGGCAAGGGCGTGCTGAAGGCCGTCGAGCACATCAACACCGAAATCTCCGAAGCCATCATGGGCCTCGACGCATCGGAACAGGCGTTCCTCGACAAGACCCTGCTCGAGCTGGACGGCACCGACAACAAGTCGCGCCTCGGCGCGAACGCGATGCTGGCCGTGTCGATGGCCGTCGCGAAGGCAGCGGCCGAAGAAGCCGGCCTGCCGCTGTACCGCTACTTCGGCGGCTCGGGCGCGATGCAGCTGCCCGTCCCGATGATGAACATCGTCAACGGCGGCGCGCACGCGAACAACAGCCTCGACATCCAGGAATTCATGATCGTCCCGGTCAGCCAGCCGACGTTCCGTGAAGCCCTGCGTTGCGGCGCGGAAGTGTTCCACGCGCTGAAGAAGATCCTGAGCGACCGCGGCATGAGCACGGCAGTCGGCGACGAAGGCGGCTTCGCACCGAACTTCGGCAGCAACGACGAGTGCCTGTCGACGATCCTGCAGGCGATCGAGAAGGCCGGCTACCGTGCGGGCGAAGACGTGCTGCTCGCGCTCGACTGCGCGGCATCCGAGTTCTACCACGACGGCAAGTACCAGCTCGCCGGCGAGGGCCTGCAACTGTCGTCGGCCGAATTCACCGACTACCTCGCGACGCTCGCCGACAAGTTCCCGATCGTGTCGATCGAGGACGGCATGCACGAAAGCGACTGGGAAGGCTGGAAGCTGCTGACCGAGCGCCTCGGCAAGAAGGTGCAGCTCGTCGGCGACGACCTGTTCGTCACGAACACGCGCATCCTGAAGGAAGGCATCGAGAAGGGCATCGCGAACTCGATCCTCATCAAGATCAACCAGATCGGTACGCTGACCGAAACGTTCGCGGCAATCGAAATGGCGAAGCGCGCTGGCTACACGGCCGTGATCTCGCACCGCTCGGGCGAAACGGAAGATTCGACGATCGCGGACATCGCGGTCGGCCTGAACGCCGGTCAGATCAAGACGGGTTCGCTGTCGCGCAGCGACCGCATCTCGAAGTACAACCAGCTGCTGCGTATCGAGGAAGATCTCGGCGATAT
This sequence comes from Burkholderia sp. Tr-862, assembly GCF_011753085.1. Lineage (NCBI taxonomy): Bacteria > Pseudomonadati > Pseudomonadota > Betaproteobacteria > Burkholderiales > Burkholderiaceae > Burkholderia > Burkholderia sp. Tr-862. The sequence goes on along the minus strand of NZ_VWWG01000225.1, from coordinate 2,758 downwards.
CGCGAGCTACCCGGGCAAATCGGCTTTCTATAACCTGCGCTAACGCGTTACTATCGGGTTCGTCACCTCGACGCCGCTCCGTGCATTCGCGCGAAGCGGCGCTTCTTATATCTGCGTCTCTTACATGCGGCTTGTCACTGTCGTCCTGATTGCCTTGCTGGCGCTCATTCAGTACCCCCTATGGTGGGGACACGGCGGCTGGTTGCGGGTGCACGAATTGCGTCAGCAACTCGGCGATCAGCTGCAGAAGAACGCGGACGAGAAGCTGCGCAATGAACGGATCGCGGGGGAAGTGCAGGATCTGCAAAGCGGCACCGCGGCCATCGAGGAGCGTGGGCGCTACGAGATGGGCATGGTGAAGGACGGTGAAGTGTTCGTGCAGTTCGTGTCGCCGAACACGCCGGCCGGGCCGCTGAACACCACGCCGTCGAACACGTCGACTCGTGGCGCTGTGTCCGCGGCGCCCGTGCGTGTCGTGCCGAACCCGCAGTCGATTGCAAAGCCGTCGCGGCATCACGGCGGCGAGAAGGGCAAGCCCGCGCATCACTGAGCACGGCAGTCCGAACCATTGAAAAAGCGCGGGAAATGCCGCGCTTTTTTATTTCCTGCCAGTTTTCAATCGGGTCGATCGGCGCGTTCGCGCATCACCACCACCAGCCCGGGTAACCGTAGCCATAGCCGATACCGGTGCCCCACCGGTTTCCCCAACCGCCGTAATAGCCGCCATAGACTGTCACGGGCGGCGGCGAGTAATACGCCCACGCGCGCGCGGCTGCCTCGGCTGCCATGGCATCGTTCTGCTCGCGCAGCACCTGCCGGTCTATATCGTCGTAGCGTTTGCGTTCCGCACTCGACAGCGCGGGCGGCTGGCCGCCCGATGCGCCCGGTTCGGGCAGGCGGCTCAGGATCGTCGACGAAGGCGGCTGCACCGCGCAGCCGGCGAGGGCCAGCGTGCCGGCGGCGACGCTGGTCAGGACGAGGGTGCGGAACGGGCGATTCATGTATCTCTCCAGCAGCGCGCCGACAGCGAGAACCGGCTTGCACCGAAGGCCGGGCCTGGGGCGACCGAGCCGTGCGTGCGACGCTCATGCGTCCATTATGCGCCCGCGCCCGCATCGCGGGCACGGGTGCGCGGCTCAGTGACGCTGGCCGGTCGCGGGCGTGATGCCGGTCGCGAGTTCCGGCGCGGCGAACAACTGCGCGACGTCGACGGGGTCGAATTCGTAGCGCTGGTTGCAGAACTCGCAGTGAATCTCGACATGACCGCGCTCGACGATCACGCTGTCGACTTCATCGCGACCGAGCATGCGCAGCATCGCGCCGACCTTCTCGCGCGAGCACGAGCACTGGAAGCGCGTACCGGCCGGTTCGAAGTGCTGCACGTTTTCCTGCCAGAAGAGTCGGCGGAACACGACTTCCGGTTCGACCTCGAGCAGTTCCTTCGCGGACAGCGTGCCGCCGAGCGTGCAGACACGCTCCCAGGTATCGATGTCCGTCTCGGCGTTGCGCGGCACGATGCCGCCGTCGCCCGGCAGCTTCTGCAGCAGCATGCCGACCGCGCGGTCGCGATCGGCCGCGAGCCACAGCCGCGTGTCGAGCTGCTCCGAGTGATGCATGTAGTGCTCGAGCACCTGCGACACCGATTCGAGCGGACCGTCGACGCCGTTCAGCGGCACGATGCCCTGGTACGGCTGCTGGCCCGGCAGCTTCTCGGCCGGGTCGAGCGTGATCACGCAACGGCCGTGGCCGCTCGCGTTGACGAGCGACGCAAAGCTCGTGTCGTCGCCGATCGTCTGCGCCGCGTCGCCGGCGAACTTGGCCGTGGCGCGCATCGACAGGTCCGAGCTGCACTGGACGACCAGCATCTGGACCGGCCCGTCGCCGAAGATCTGCATGATCAGGGTGCCGTGAAATTTCAGGTTCGCGGACAGCAGCGCACACGCGGCCATCATCTCGCCGAGCACCGTGCGCACCGGGGCAGGGTAGTCACGGCGGGAAAGCACCTCTTGCCACGTGTTGCGCAGCGACACGATTTCGCCGCGCACGGGTGCCGAATTGAACATGAATTTCTGTAACTGGTCGCTCACTCTTCTTCCTTGAAATCGCGCGAATCACCCGATCCGCACGAGTTGCTCCTTGAAATGCGCACGTCGCTCGACGTACGTCTTCGCATTGGCGCGCAGTCGCGCGATGTCGTCCGCCGACAGCTCGCGCACGACTTTCGCCGGGGCGCCGAGAATCAGCGAGTTGTCCGGGAACACCTTGCCTTCCGTCACGACCGCGCCTGCACCAACCAGACAGTTGCGGCCGATGACCGCACCATTCAAGACCACCGCCTGAATCCCGATCAGCGAACCTTCGCCGATCGTGCATCCGTGCAGCATCGCCTGGTGCCCGATCGTCACGTTTTCCGCAATCGTCAGGGGAAAACCGGGGTCGGTGTGCAGGACCGCGCCTTCCTGGACATTGCTGCCGGTGCCGACCGTGATCGTCTCGTTGTCGCCGCGAATCGTCGCGCCGAACCAGACGCTCGCGTTTTCCTCCAGCACGACCTTGCCGATGATGGCCGCCGTATCGGCGACGAATACGCTTTCGTGGATCGTCGGGGCCGTCTCGCCCAGTTTGTAGATCGTCACGGAGTCTCCTGGTCTCTTCGATGATGGGCGCCGGTAGAATGGCGCGTCTGGCGTGCCGGGCGCATTGCGTCACGGCACAAACGCATATTGTAAACCGTCGCGTGCATGCGCTCCCGCGATGA
>NZ_VWWG01000224.1:0-8656 GCF_011753085.1 Burkholderia sp. Tr-862 | reverse complement strand
CGCGGTGTCCGGCGGCACGAGCCCGCGCCCGTTCCTGCAAACGCTGTCGCACGCGGCGCTCGACTGGGCCGGCGTCGACGTCACGCTGGTCGACGACCGCTGGGTGCCGGAGGACGACGCGGCCAGCAACGCGCACCTGGTGCGCGACACGCTGCTGCAGCACGCGGCGGCCCCTGCCCGCTTCCTGCCGCTCGTCGACACGCGCGCAGCGCTCGATGCGCACGTCGCCGCGCTGAACGCGAACGCCGACTACCGCGTGCCGACCGTCGCCGTGCTCGGCATGGGCGAGGACGGCCACACCGCGTCGATCTTCGCGGACGCGCCCGAATGGGATCACGCGATCGCGACGCCCGAGCGCTTCGTCGCCGTACATCCCGGCGCCGCGCCGCATGCGCGCGTGAGCTTTTCGCTCGATGCGCTGAAGCGCGTCGACCGGCTCTTCCTGTTGATCGCGGGCAGCCGCAAACGCGACGTGCTCGACGCCGCCGCCGCAACGCTGCAGAAGAACGCGATTTCCCACCTGGCCAACGACAAGGGGACCAAGCTCGATGTCTACTGGTGCGCAAAGTAAGGCTGTCGTCGTGGCCCAGCATGCCGACGGCCCGCGCCTGCTCGCGGACGTCGGCGGCACCAACGCGCGTTTCGCGCTGGAAACCGGCCCGGGCGAGATCACGCAGATCCGCGTCTATCCCGGCGCCGACTACCCGACGATCACCGACGCGATCCGCAAGTATCTGAAGGACGTGAAGATCAGCCGCGTGAACCACGCGGCGATCGCGATCGCGAACCCGGTCGACGGCGATCAGGTCACGATGACCAATCACGACTGGAGCTTCTCGATCGAGGCGACGCGCCGCGCGCTCGGCTTCGACACGCTGCTCGTCGTCAACGACTTCACCGCGCTCGCGATGGCGCTGCCCGGCCTCACCGATGCGCAACGCGTGCAGATCGGCGGCGGCACGCGCCGGCAGAACAGCGTGATCGGGCTGCTCGGGCCCGGCACCGGGCTCGGCGTGTCCGGCCTGATTCCGGCCGACGATCGCTGGATCGCGCTCGGCAGCGAAGGCGGTCATGCATCGTTCGCGCCGCAGGACGAACGCGAGGATCTGGTGCTGCAGTACGCGCGCAAGAAGTTTCCGCACGTGTCGTTCGAACGCGTGTGCGCCGGCCCCGGCATGGAGATCATCTATCGTGCACTCGCCGCGCGCGACAAGAAGCGCGTCGCCGCGAGCGTCGACACGGTCGAGATCGTCGAGCGCGCCCATGCGGGCGAAGCGCTCGCGCTCGAGACGGTCGAATGCTTCTGCGGGATTCTCGGCGCGTTCGCGGGCAGCATCGCGCTCACGCTCGGCGCGCTCGGCGGCGTCTATATCGGCGGCGGCGTCGCGTTGAAGCTCGGCGAACTGTTCACGCGCTCGTCGTTCCGCGCGCGCTTCGAGGCGAAGGGCCGTTTCACGCAGTATCTCCAGAACATCCCGACCTACCTGATCACCGCCGAATATCCGGCGTTCCTCGGCGTGTCGGCGATTCTCGCGGAGCAGTTGTCGAACCGTTCGGGCGGCGCGTCGTCGGCGGTGTTCGAGCGGATTCGCCAGATGCGCGACGCGCTGACGCCGGCGGAGCGCCGCGTCGCCGATCTCGCGCTGAACCATCCGCGCTCGATCATCAACGACCCGATCGTCGACATCGCGCGCAAGGCGGACGTGAGCCAGCCGACGGTGATCCGCTTCTGCCGCTCGCTCGGCTGCCAGGGCTTGTCGGACTTCAAGCTGAAGCTCGCGACCGGCCTCACCGGCACGATTCCGATGAGCCACAGCCAGGTGCATCTCGGCGACACGGCCACCGACTTCGGCGCGAAGGTGCTCGACAACACGGTGTCCGCGATCCTGCAGCTGCGCGAACACCTGAACTTCGAGCACGTCGAGAATGCGATCGAGATCCTGAACGGCGCGCGCCGCATCGAGTTCTACGGGCTCGGCAATTCGAACATCGTCGCGCAGGACGCGCACTACAAGTTCTTCCGCTTCGGAATTCCGACGATCGCGTACGGCGACCTGTACATGCAGGCCGCGTCGGCCGCGCTGCTCGGCAAGGGCGACGTGATCGTCGCCGTGTCGAAGTCGGGGCGCGCGCCCGAGCTGCTGCGCGTGCTCGAGGTCGCGATGCAGGCCGGTGCGAAGGTGATCGCGATCACGTCGAGCAACACGCCGCTCGCGAAGCGCGCGACCGTCGCGCTCGAGACCGACCACATCGAGATGCGCGAGTCGCAGTTGTCGATGATCTCGCGGATCCTGCATCTGCTGATGATCGACGTCCTCGCGGTCGGCGTCGCGATCCGTCGCGCGTCGACCAACGGCGAATTGCCGGAGGCCGTCGCGCAGGCACGCGCACGGGCGAGCGACGACGAAACGGCCGACGTGCTCGACTGGCTGAGCCACGGCGCATCGCCGGCGGCGAAGGACGTCGCGCGCGACTGACGCTCGACACGGTCAGGCGCTCGCCGCGCTCCGATCGCCCGAAAAAGAACGCCACCGACGCATCGCGCGGTGGCGTTCTTTCATGCCGCGGCCATTGCGGCCTTCGCTCAGGCGCCCGCTTTCACCGGGCGGCCATGCCAGCGCAGCACGAGATAGCGCCCGGCGAAACACAGCACGCCCGACACACCGATCGTCACGCCCATCGCGAACGGCGTGCCGTCCGCGAGTGCGCCGATCGCGATGCTCGCGAGCGCGCCGAGCGCGAGCTGCATCGCACCGAACACGGCCGCCGACGCGCCCGCGTTGTGCGGGTAGCGATGCATCAGGTCGGTCGTGCAGTTCGCGGACAGGATCCCGACCACGCCGACCACGAAGAACAGGCACACGACGATCGACCACAGCCCGCCCCACCCCGTCAGCGCGACGAGCGCGACCGCGAGCGACGCGATGCAGCTCACGAGCGACGCGGCGGCAATGAGGCGCAGCGAGCCGATACGGCCGACGAGCCGCGTGTTCGCGAAGTTGCCGATCATGATCCCGACGACGTTCAGCCCGAACAGCAGCCCGTAATGCTGCGGCGACACGTGGAAATACTCGATGTACACGAACGGCGTCGCGGTGATGTACGAGAACATCGCCGCAAACGCCATCCCGCCGCACAGCATGTGCCCCCACGCGACCGGATCGGACAGGATGCGCCCGTACGACGCGAACGATGCGAGCACGGCCGCGCTCTTGCGCCGCTCCTTCGGCCAGGTTTCGGGCACGCGCAGATACGCGGTCGCCGCGCACAGTGCGCCGAACGCGGCCAGCACGACGAACACGCCGCGCCAGCCGGCGAAGCGCAGGATCTGCCCGCCGATCAGCGGCGCAAGCAGCGGCCCGACCGCGGTGACGATCGCGACCATCGACAGCACCTTCGCCGCGTCGGTCGGCTCGTGCGCGTCGCGCGCGATCGCGCGGGCGAGCACCGACGCGGCGCCCGCGCCGAGCGCCTGCAGGAAGCGCACGACGATCAGCATGTCGATCGAGCCCGACACGAAGCAGCCGATGCTCGCGAGCGTGAACAGCGCGATGCCGCCGAGCAGCACCGGGCGGCGGCCCCACGTATCGGACAGCGGACCGTACAGCAGCATGCCGATCGAGAAGCCGGCCATGAAGCTCGTCAGCGTGCGCTGCGCGGCGCCGGGGCTCACGGAGAAGCCGGCGGCGATCGACGGCAGGCTCGGCAGGTACATGTCGGTGGCAATCGGCCCGCAGGCGGCGAGCGCGCCGAGCAACAGGATCAGCCGGGCATCGGGCCGGCGCCGGACGACGTGGGACATGGGTATCCGCAATGGAGGCCCGCGCGCATCGGGGCGCGCGTGGCGGTGAAGACGGGAGGCCGCGCCGCGGACGGCGCTCAGGCCCACGATTGTACGCGCAACTTTTTCGCGTGCCGCCGGCGCGTGTGCCGCGCACGGTCGGCAAGCGCCCGTACGGCCGGTGTCGCGCGAGTTCGCGTGCGGATTCGCGTGTGGATTCGATTAAGCTTGCTGCTCCCCGTTTTTCTCGTCTGATCAAATCGACACGACGACCGAACCGATGACCGCTTTCCTGCTGATCTGGAGCCCCAAGAAATGGCCGTGGCCCGAACTGCCCGACGTCGCCGCGCGCGTGAAGGCCGGCGAGGCCGTGCATGACGTGTGGGGCTGCGGCTTCGCACGCGGCATCCTGCCGGGCGACCGCGTGTTCCTGCACCGCGTCGCGAAGGAACCGAAGGGCGTGTTCGGCTCCGGCTACGTGACGCGCGCGCCTTACGAGGTGCCCGATCCGGCGACCCGGCGCGGTTACCGGCTATGCATCGACTTCGTCTACGACTGGCTGGTCGACGCCCACCAGGACGTCGTGATCCCGCGCGACGCGCTGCGCGTGCATCCGTACTCGGTGCAGACCTGGGATGCGCAGAGTTCCGGCACGTCGATCAAGCCGATGGTCGAAGGCCCGCTGGAAAAACGCTGGGCCGAGCTGACCGGCAAGCGCAAGTCGCCGCGATAAGCGGGTCGAAGCCGGATCCGGCCCGCCCTCGCCGTTCGCGCACGCCTGTCCCCCGACGCGCCGAAAGGCCGCAGACCGCCCGACGGGCCCGCCCCGCGCGTCTCCGGTACAATCGGACGGATAGTTCCGCCCAGGCGCCGCGGCCCGTGCACAGGCCCCGCACCCTTCTCTCGCAGGTTTCGCTCATGTCCAATAATCAGATCCTCTTCGAACGCGCCCAGAAGACCATTCCGGGCGGCGTCAACTCGCCGGTGCGCGCCTTCCGTTCGGTCGGCGGCACGCCGCGCTTCGTCTCGCGCGCACAGGGCCCGTACTTCTGGGATGCCGACGGCAAGCAGTACATCGACTACATCGGCTCGTGGGGCCCGATGATCGTCGGCCACGTCCATCCGGAAGTGCTGTCGGCCGTGCAGAACGTGCTCGCCGACGGCTTCTCGTTCGGCGCGCCGACCGAGGCGGAAATCGAGATCGCCGAGGAAATCTGCAAGCTCGTGCCGTCGATCGAACAGGTGCGGATGGTGTCGAGCGGCACCGAGGCCACGATGAGCGCGCTGCGTCTCGCGCGCGGCTTCACGGGCCGCAGCCGCATCGTCAAGTTCGAGGGCTGCTACCACGGCCACGCAGACAGCCTGCTGGTCAAGGCCGGCTCGGGCCTGCTGACGTTCGGCAACCCGACGTCGGCCGGCGTGCCTGCCGACATCGCGAAGCACACGACCGTCCTCGAATACAACAACGTCGCCGCGCTGGAAGAAGCGTTCGGCGCGTTCGGCGATGAAATCGCCGCGGTGATCGTCGAGCCCGTCGCGGGCAACATGAACCTCGTGCGCGGCACGCCCGAATTCCTGAACGCGCTGCGCGCGCTGTGCACGAAGCACGGCGCCGTGCTGATCTTCGACGAGGTGATGTGCGGTTTCCGCGTCGCGCTCGGCGGCGCGCAGCAACACTACGGGATCACGGCGGACCTCACCTGCCTCGGCAAGGTGATCGGCGGCGGGATGCCGGCCGCCGCGTTCGGCGGCCGCCGCGACATCATGGCCCACCTCGCGCCGCTCGGCGGCGTGTACCAGGCCGGCACGCTGTCGGGCAACCCGATCGCGGTGGCGGCCGGCCTGAAGACGCTGCAGCTGATCCAGGCGCCGGGCTTCTACGACACGCTCACCGCGCAGACGAAGCGCCTCGCCGATGGCCTCGCGGCCGAAGCGCGCGCGGCCGGCGTGCCGTTCGCGGCCGACTCGATCGGCGCGATGTTCGGCCTGTACTTCGCCGAGCGCGTGCCGACCAGCTTCGCGGAAGTCACGAAGAGCGACACCGAGCGCTTCAATCGCTTCTTCCACCTGATGCTCGACGAAGGCGTGTACTTCGCGCCGTCCGCGTACGAAGCCGGCTTCGTGTCGAGCACGCACGACGACGCGGTGATCGACGCGACGCTCGCGGCCGCGCGCCGCGCATTCGCGGCCCTCGCCGCCTGACCCGGGACCGCGCATGTTCTCGGATACCGATTTCGCCCACATGCAGCGCGCGCTGACGCTCGCGGCGCGCGGCATGTATACGACCGCGCCGAACCCGCGCGTCGGCTGCGTGATCGTCAAGGACGGCAACGTCATCGGCGAAGGCTTCACGCAGCCGGCCGGCCAGGACCACGCGGAGGTGCAGGCGCTGAAGGACGCGCGTGCGCGCGGCCATGACGTCGCCGGCTCCACCGTATACGTGACGCTCGAGCCGTGCAGCCACTTCGGCCGCACGCCGCCGTGCGCGAACGCGCTGATCGACGCGCGCGTCGCGAAGGTCGTCGCGGCGATGGAAGACCCGAACCCGCAGGTATCGGGGCGCGGCCTCGGGATGCTGCGCGACGCGGGCATCGACGTGCGCTGCGGGCTGCTCGCGAACGAAGCGGGCGAGCTGAACATCGGCTTCGTGTCGCGGATGACGCGCGGCCGCCCGTGGGTGCGGATGAAGACGGCCGCGTCGCTCGACGCACGCACCGCGCTGCCGTCCGGCGAAAGCCAGTGGATTACCGGCGAGGCCGCACGCCTCGACGGCCACGCATGGCGCGCGCGCGCATGCGCGATCCTCACCGGGATCGGCACGGTGCGCGAGGACAACCCGCTCCTGACGGTGCGCGACATCGACACGCCGCGCCAGCCGCAGCGCGTGCTGGTCGACAGCCGCCTCGACCTGCCGCTCGACGCGCGCCTGCTCGAAGGTGCGCCGCTACTGATCTTCTGCGGCCGGCTCGATGCGGCCGGCGAAGTGCGCGCGAACGTGCTGAAGTCGCGCGGCGCGGAAATCGTGCCGCTCGCGAATGCGCACGGCAAGGTCGACCTTCCCGCGATGCTGGCGGCGCTCGGCGCGCGCGGCGTCAACGAACTGCATGTCGAGGCCGGCCACAAGCTGAATGGTTCGCTGCTGCGCGAGCAGTGCGTCGACGAGCTGCTCGTCTATCTCGCACCGAGCCTGCTCGGCAGCGACGCGGCCGGCATGTTCGACCTCGCCGCGCCGGCGAGCCTCGACGCGCGCACACGGCTCGCGTTCCACAGCGTCGAGCGGATCGGCGACGATCTGCGGATTCTCGCGCGCGTCGCGCCGCCTGCCGCCACCCATTGAACGGAGCCGTCACGATGTTTACCGGAATTGTCGCGGCCGTCGGCCGCATCGAATCGATCAACCCGCTCGGCGCGTCGCCCGACGCGGGCGTGCGGTTGACGGTGCAGGCCGGCGGGCTCGACCTGGCCGATGTCGCGCTCGGCGACAGCATCGCGATCCAGGGCGCGTGCATGACGGTCATCGAAAAGACCGAAACCGGCTTCGATGTCGACGTGTCGCGCGAAAGCCTGAACCGCACGGTCGGGCTCGCGCAACCCGGCGAAGTGAACCTCGAGAAAGCGCTGCGCGCGCACGACCGCCTCGGCGGGCACATCGTGTCGGGCCATGTCGACGGCCTCGGCACCGTGACGCGGTTCGCGCCGGTCGGCGAATCGCACGAGCTGCGGATCGTCGCGCCGCGCGAGCTCGGCCGCTATCTCGCATACAAGGGCTCGATCACGGTCAACGGCGTGAGCCTGACCGTCAACACGGTCGACGATCGCGCGGACGGCTGCGAGTTCTCGATCAACCTGATCCCGCATACAGTCGAGGTCACGACACTGCGCCACGTGAAGGCCGGCGACAAGGTCAATCTCGAAATCGACATGATCGCGCGGTATGTCGAACGGATGCTGTCGGCATCGCAGGGCGTGCATCAGGACTGATTGTTCGCGGTCGTTCGGTTGCGGACTGGCGGATGGCGGTTCGGCCCGGCGTGGTCCGGGCGCTGCCGCCTCTCCCTGTTTCCGGCGCTCACCGTCCGTCGTGCCCATCCCCTGCTTCGCTTCGCGCCCCGCCGTCAGCCCGCCAGTGGACGCCGATCTGCACGGCCGCTCGAAACCACGCCTTTCGCTTCCGCTCGCCGCCCCCCGTGCGCCCCGACACCTGGCCTGACGGCCAACGACGCGCACGGGTCATCGCGTCGCGCTAAGATGCAACGGCAGCGGTTTCGGCGCCGCGACACACGGTGCGCCGCGTACCGGCTGCCCCTTTTCCTCCAGGAGTCGTCCCATGTCCATCTCGATGTACCAGGCTTCGCTGCCCGTCCTCATCCGCGGCCTCACCAACCTGCAGCACATCCTCGGCAAGGCGCAGGCGCATGCGGCCGAGAAGCAGATCGACCCGTCGGTGTTCATCGGCGCGCGCCTCTATCCGGACATGCTGCCGCTCGTCCGCCAGGTGTACATCGCGACCGACACGGCCAAGGGCTGCGCTGCGCGGCTCGCCGGCGTCGACATCCCGAGCTATCCGGACGTCGAGCAGACGTTCGACGAACTGAATGCGCGCATCCAGAAGACGATCGACTACCTGAAGAGCTTCGAGGCCGCGCAGATCGACGGCAGCGAAACGCGCCAGGTGGTGCTCAAGATGCGCGTCGGCCCGATCGAGTTCACCGGCCAGTCGTACCTGCTGAACTTCGTGCTGCCCAACTTCTTCTTCCACGTGACGACCGCGTACGACATCCTGCGCCACAGCGGCGTCGAACTCGGCAAGCTCGACTACCTCGGCGGCCGCAACGAGCACGCGTGACGCACGGCCGCGTCCTGGCCGAGCTGCGA
>NZ_VWWG01000223.1:0-8767 GCF_011753085.1 Burkholderia sp. Tr-862 | reverse complement strand
CGGCGTGCGGCTGCGCGGCTTCGCGTGGACGAGCCCCGGCGGCGCCGGCACCGAAGTGCGGATCGACCGGCTCGAGGGCCGCTGGGCGCTGACCCGCGCGCCGTGGCGGCTGTCGGTCGCGTACCTGCGCGCGGGCACGATCGACGTGCGGATCGTGCCGGGGCCGTCGACACCGGCCACGACACCGCAGGACCTGAGCCTGCCGCTGCAGGTGCGGATCGACGACCTGCGCGTCGATCACCTGGCGATCCACGAAGGCGGCTCGACGACGCAGCTCGACCATCTCGCGCTGAACGGCCGCAGCGACGGCCGTCGCCATGAACTCGCGCTCGACGGCGTCGACACGCCGTACGGCGCGCTGACCGCACGCGCGAAGCTCGACGGCGTGAAGCCGTTCGCGTTGACGGGCAACGCGACCTACGTGGGCAAGCTCGCCGACGAACCGGTCAACGCGAGCGCGAACGTATCGGGTTCGCTCGAAGCGCTGGTCGCCGACGTCGCCGCGAGCGGGATGAAGCTGAACGGGCGCGCGCACGTCGAGGCCGCGCCGTTCGGCGCGGTGCCGCTCACGCGGGCGTCGATCGCGTTCGAGCACGTGAACCCGCAGGCGATTTCGCCGGGCGCGCCGGCCGCCGATCTCGCGGTGCGCGCGGAGCTGGCGCCCGTGACCGCGCCGGCCGGCGCCGCGCCGGCGAAGGGCTTCGCGGTGACGGGCCCGGTGTCGATCGTCAACGCGAAGCCCGGCTTGCTCGGCGAGCACCTGCTGCCGGTCGTCGACGCGCATGCGACCGTGAATCTCGACGCGCACGCGCAGCGGATCGACGGCCTCGCGCTGAAGCTGGTCCGCGACGGCAGCGTGACCGGCAGCGGCACGCTGACGGGCGGCAAGGGCCGCTTCGACCTGCAAGTCGCGAATCTCGACCTCAATGCATTCGTCGCCCAATTGCGGCCGATGCGCCTCGGCGGCCCGCTCGGCGTGACGCTCGCGGGCGACGTGACGACCGTCGACTTCAACCTGAATGATCCGAAGCTCGCGCTCGGCGCGCGTGCGAAGGTCGCGCTGACGGCGCAGCAGACGGTGGTGACCGATGCGCGCGTGACGGCTGGCAAGGGCCGTATCGACCTGACGGGCGTGTTCCGCCACGACGCGCATTCGAGCTACGACGCGAAGGCGACGCTGACAGCGTTCGATCCGCTGCTGCTCGCCGCGATGAATGCGCCGGGCGCGGCCAGCGGCAAGCCGGCTGCAAAGGCGGCTGCAAAGGCGGCTGCAAAGCCGGCAAAGACGGCCAACGTGGCCAAAGCGACAACCAAGGCGCCGGCCAAGCACGGCGAGACGCGCGTATCGGGCACGCTGACGGCCTCCGGCGCGTTCGCGCCGCAGGTGTCGACGAAGGCGACCTTCAAGCTCGGCGACAGCCTGTACGACGGCGTGCCGCTGACCGGCGCCGGCGTCGTGCAGCTGGCCGGCACGCGGATCCTGCCGAGCAACGCGACCCTGTCGATCGCGGGCAACCACGTCGACCTGCGCGGCAGCTTCGGCGCGCCGGGCGACCGGCTGCGCTTCGTCGTCGACGCGCCGGAGCTCGACCGGCTCGGCTTCGGCATGCAGGGGCTCGTGCAGGCGCAGGGCGACCTGACCGGCAGCTTCGCGCATCCGAACGTGACGGCCACCTACAAGGCCCAGCACGTCGTGGTCGGCTCGAACCGGATCGGCGCCGCGCAGGGCCACGCCGACATCCGCGACGGCGCGCACGGCGCGCTCGTGTTCACGGCCGACGCGACCGACCTCGCGTTCGGCTCGCTGCAATTGAAATCGCTGCGCGCGAACCTCGACGGCACGCGCGCGAAGCACACGCTCGATGCGTCGGCGATGGGGATGGCCGACGGCCGCGTGATCAACCTGACGCTCGCGGCGAACGGCGGCGTGGTCGAGAACCGCGACGGGATGCGCTGGGACGGCACCGTCACGCGCCTCGCGAACCGCGGCACGCCGGCGCTCGCGCTGCAGGCGCCGCTCACCGTATCGGCCGGTGCCGGCCGCGTGACGCTCGGCGCGACGCGGCTCACGCTCGAAGGCGCGGCGATCGACCTGAAGTCGTTCGTGTTCGATCGCGGCCAGATGCGCTCCGCAGGCTCCGTGCGCGATGCATCGGTCGCGCGTTTCTTCGAGATCCGCCAGGTGCTGACGGGCCAGCGGCCGCCGGTGCGCACCGACGTCGTGCTCGATGCCGACTGGGACTTCTCGCTCGGCGCGAATGCGACGGGCCACGTGCAGGTGAAACGGCGCGGCGGCGACGTGACGATCGAGAGCGGGCGCGGCATCGCATCGCTCGGGCTGACCGACCTGTCCGCGCGCGCGAGCTTCGCCCCCGGCAACCGGCTCAACGTGGTGGCGCTCGCGAAGGCGAACCGGATCGGCTCGCTCGCCGCGAACGTCACCGTCCCGTTCGCGCTGCGCGACGGCGTATTCGGCATCGTCGACGACGGCCCGCTATCGGGCCGCATCGACGCCGACATCCCGTCGCTGAAGGCGACCGGCAACCTGTTCGGGCCGAGCTACCTGCTCGGCGGGCGCGCGGCGCTGAACCTGACGGTCGCGGGCACGCCGGTGAAGCCGAACGTGTCGGGGATGCTGACGGGCGACGATCTGTCCGCGACGCTCGTCGACCAGGGCGTGCAGCTGAAGGACGGCATCGTGCGCGTGAAGCTCGCGGAGAACCTCGTCGAATTCCAGCAGGTCGAGTTCCACGGCGGCGACGGCACGCTGCGCGCGATCGGCCGCGTGCGTCTCGACGGCGAGGCGCCGGACCTGACCGCGAGCATCGTCGCGGACAAGCTCGAGCTGTTCGCGGCACCGGACCGCAAGCTGTCGCTGTCGGGCAAGGCGACCGTCGCGAACGACGGGCCGCGCGGCGCGCTGTCGATCGACGGCAAGTTCGTCGTCGACCGCGCGCTGTTCGACCTGCCGGAGAACGGGGCGCCGCATCTGTCCGACGACGTCGTGATCGTGCGCCCGGACGGCACGGTGCGCGGCGACGTCCAGACGGGCACCGCGGTCGCGAAGCCGCAGAAGGTCGACGAAAAGCCGGCGCCGTCGCTCGCGCCGCGCGCCAACATCGACATCGGCCTCGGCAACAACTTCCGCTTCCGGGGCCACGGCGCGGACCTCGGGCTGCGCGGCACGATCACCGTGATGAGCGCGCCGGGCGTGCCGCTGCGCGCGGTCGGCAACGTGCGCGTGACGGAGGGGTCGACCTATACGTCGTTCGGCCGCAAGCTCGCGGTCGAGAACGGTTTCTTCACGTTCAACGGCCCGGTGTCGAATCCGGGCATCAACATCCTCGCGATGCGGCGCAACCAGGAGGTCGAGGCCGGCGTGCAGGTCATCGGCACGATCCAGTCGCCGACGGTCAAGCTCGTGTCCGAGCCGAACGTTACCGACAACGAGAAGCTGTCGTGGCTGCTGTTCGGTCACGGCACCGACCAGGGCAACAACGTCGGCCAGCAGAATGCGATGACCGCCGCACTTGCGCTGCTCGGGAGCGCGACCGGCAAGCGTGTCGCGCAGAGCATCGGCCTCGACGAATTCTCGATCGGCCGCAGCGACGTCGGCCTGACCGATTCGCAGGTCGTGCAGATCTCGAAGGCGATCAACGAGCGCTTCGTGCTCGGTTACGAGCAAGGGCTGCAATCGGCGAGCAACGCGTTCAAGGCGACCATCAACCTGACGCGCTTCTGGTCGGTGTCCGCGTATGGCGGCACGTTCCAGGGCGTCGACCTGAACTACACGCGGCGCTTCGATCGCTGGTTCAGCCAGCGGTGATGAAAGCGGCGCGCTCCGGCCCCGCTCAGCCCGGCGTGCCCGGCCTCGGGTTGGCGCGCATGCATGCGACGAAGTCTTCCCGCGTAGCGGCGACCGTCACGTCGACCTGCAGCCAGCGGCCGCGTGCATCAAGCCGCCGTGCGCGGAAGTAGTGGCGGTATTGCAGTGCGGCGGCCGCCACCGGCGGCGTCACCCTGGGTGGACCGCTCGATGCGGTCTTCGGAATCCGGCGGGCCCGATGTCGTCGCCATGTTAGCGGAACGCGCGCGCGCTGCGCGTCGGGCGGTGCTGCGCGCGCCACGCCATGAAAAAAAGCCCCGCACGTATCGTGCGAGGCTTTCTTGCTCAGGTAGCGGCGTGTGCCGCTTACTTCACGCGCATGCCGGGTTTCGCGCCGCTGTGCGGTTCGAGGATGTAGAGGCCCGGTTCGGCCTTCTCGTCGGTCGCCGACGCGGCGAGCACCATCCCTTCGGACAGCCCGAACTTCATCTTGCGCGGCGCGAGGTTCGCGACCATCACCGTCAGCTTGCCGACGAGCTGCTCGGGCTGGTAGGCCGACTTGATGCCGGAGAACACGTTGCGGGTCTTTTCCTCTCCGATGTCGAGCGTGAGCTGCAGCAGCTTGTCCGAGCCTTCGACGGCCTGGCACGCGACGATCTTCGCGATGCGCAGGTCGACCTTCGCAAAATCGTCGATCGAGATCGGCGCGTCATCGGCACCGTTCGCGGCAACTGCCTTCGCGTTGGCCTTGGCGTTCTTCGCATCCTTCGCGGCGTTGGCGGCGGTCGCGCCCGCGGCAGCGGCGCCCGCGGCGTCGGCCTGCAGCGAATCGCGGTTCGCGGCGAGCAGCGCGTCGATCTGCTTCGGATCGACACGCGTCATCAGGTGCTGGTACGCCTTGATCGGCTGCGCCGACGACAGCGGCGTCGCGGCGTCGGCCCACGTGAGCGGCGCGATCCCGAAGAAGGCCTCGACGGCTTCGGCCACGCGCGGCATCACCGGCTTCAGCGCGAGCGACAGCAGGCGGAACGCCTCGAGGCTCACGCTGCAGGTTTCGTGCAGCGCGACCGCGTTGGCCGGATCCTTCGCGAGTTCCCACGGCTTCGCACCGTCGACGTACGCGTTCACTTCGTCCGCGAGTTCCATCGTGTGGCGCAGCGCGCGGCTGTATTCGCGTCCTTCGTAGTGCGCGGCGATCGACGCAATCGCATCGCGCAGCTTCGCGACCAGCGGATGGTTCATCGCGCTGTCCTGCACGCGGCCGTCGAAACGCTTGATCAGGAAGCCGGCCGCGCGGCTCGCGATGTTCACGTACTTGCCGACGAGGTCGCTGTTCACGCGTGCCTGGAAGTCGTCGAGGTTCAGGTCGATGTCTTCCATCGTCGCGTTCAGCTTCGCGGCGAAGTAGTAGCGCAGCCATTCGGGGTTCAGGCCGGTGTCGATGTAGCTCTGCGCGGTGATGAACGTGCCGCGCGACTTCGACATCTTCGCGCCGTCGACCGTCAGGAAGCCGTGCGCGAACACGTTGGTCGGCGTGCGATGGCCCGAGAACTCGAGCATCGCCGGCCAGAACAGCGTGTGGAAATACAGGATGTCCTTGCCGATGAAGTGGTACTGCTCGGCGGTCGAACCCGCGCGGATCCACGCGTCGAAGTCGATGCCCTCGCGGTCGCACAGGTTCTTGAAGCTCGCGTAGTAACCGACCGGCGCGTCGAGCCACACGTAGAAGTACTTGCCGGGCGCGCCCGGGATCTCGAAGCCGAAGTACGGCGCGTCGCGCGAGATGTCCCAGTCGGCGAGCTTGGCTTCACCGGCGTCGCCGAGCCATTCGCGCATCTTGTTGGTGGCTTCGGGCTGCGCGAGGCCGCTGACCCATTCGCGCAGGAACGACTCGCAGCGCGGGTCGGACAGGCGGAAGAAGTAGTGCGTCGACGTCTTGCGCACCGGCGTCGCACCCGACACCACCGAGTACGGGTTCAGCAGTTCGGTCGGCAGGTAGGTCGAGCCGCACACTTCGCAGTTGTCGCCGTACTGATCCTTCGCGTGGCACTTCGGGCACTCGCCCTTGATGAAGCGGTCCGGCAGGAACATTTCCTTGACCGGGTCGTACGCCTGCTCGATCGCGCGCTCGGCGATCAGGCCGTTTTCCTTCAGCGCGAGATAAATGTTCTCGCTCAGCACGCGGTTCTCGTCCGAGTCGGTCGAGTAGAAGTTGTCGAACGACACGCCGAAGCTGTCGAAGTCGCGCTTGTGCTCGGTCCACACGCGGTCGATCAGCTGCTTCGGCGTGAGGCCTTCCTTCTCGGCGCGCAGCATGACCGGCGTGCCGTGCGTGTCGTCGGCGCCGATGTAGTAGACCTCGTGGCCGTGCATTCGCAGCGTCCGCACCCAGATGTCGGTCTGGATGTACTCGACCAGGTGGCCGATGTGGATCTGGCCGTTGGCATAGGGCAGTGCGGACGTAACGAGGATCTGGCGGCGGCCTTGCGGCGCCGTAGCCTGCACGGAAGTCAGGTCGGATGCGGACATAGGGTCTGTAGAAGAACGGCGGAAACGACGGAAACTGCGATTCTAGCAGGGGTGCAGGGAGGTCAGTCGGGGCGGGTGCCGTGGACCGGGCGCCGCGACGGGCGGGACCGCCGGGGCAGCGTGCCGGGCGGCGGCATGCTGCAACGCAGCACACAATTTTCGGGCAAAAAAAACCGGGGCGGATACGGCCCCGGAGCAACAACGACAAGAGGAGAATGGTGACGCGCCGGCAGCGCCAGCCGCGTACCGTAAAGACAGACCGCAGGGCGGGACAGAAGTTCGAAAATTTTTTCGATTTGTTACCGGCCCCGTCGCACGCCTGGTGCGGCGGGGCTGTGCGCGCGGCGTACGCCCCTGGTTCCTCTCGTTGCGATGCTTACTGTTGCGCTGCGCGCAGGTAGATCTCGACGCGACGGTTTTGCGCGCGGCCGGCTTCGGTCGCGTTGTCCGCGATCGGGTTCGACGGGCCCATGCCCTGTGCCGCCAGGCGGCCGCCGGCGACGCCGCGCTGCACGAGCGCGTTCACGACGCTCTGCGCACGGTTCTGCGACAGCGTCTGGTTCAGCTGCTGCGAACCCGTGCTGTCCGTGTAGCCGACGACCGATGCCGTCACTTGCGGGTTCTGGTTCAGCGTCGTCGCCAGGTCGTTCAGCAGCGGCGTGAAGGCCGGCGTGATCGCGTACTGGTTGGTCGCGAACGTGACCGAGCTCGGCACGTTCAGCTTCAGCGAGCCGTCCGGCTGCTCGGTCACCTGCGTGCCCGTCTTGGCTGCCGACGGCGCGAGCTTGTTCTTGATCGCTTGCCAGTTGTAGCCAGTCACGCCGCCGACCAGTGCGCCGACGCCCGCGCCGATCGCCGCGCCCTTGCCGCCACCGGCCAGTGCGCCGATGCCCGCGCCCAGCGCCGCACCGGTGCCGGTGCCGACAGCCGCGTTGTTGCCTTGCTGCGTGGCGCAGCCTGCCAGCAATGCGCCGGCCAATGCGAAGACGGACAAGCGGGTAGCGATTTTCATGTTCATCTTGGATTCCTCTCTTTCTTGGTTGAACGAGTCGACAACGACGACAAACAACAGTTACGGCTCCCACCACGGGCGCCCGAAAAAGGTGGGCAGGCCCGGGCTCGCGGCAGCCGCCGAGGCGGCAGCATGCCCTGTTCGCCAGCGTGGCTGTTCCGGACAGGGTGACGCGTCAGCCTCTACAATATAGGCGGTTGGCGGCCGATTTGGCCCCATAGCATGCCGCACGCGAAGAGTGCGCCGCCGCGCGCGTTCGCGCAATGGTATGCAACAGATTCTTTCACTTTTCCCGATTTTCGCAGCGTAATTTGATATTTTTTGACGTTTGCACGGGAGAAAAACGTTTTCACGGAGTTTCGATGAGCATTGACCGGGCACAAGTCGACGCCGCGCTGGCGGCTGTCGTCGACCCCAATACCGACCGTCCGTACGCGGCGAACAAGGGCGTGCGCAACGTCGCGATCGACGGCGACGCCGTGGCGGTCGACGTGGTGCTCGGCTATCCCGCGCGCAGCCAGCACGACGACGTGCGCGCGCGCATCGCCGCTGCGCTGAAGGCCGTGCCGGGCGTGCGCGACGCACGTGTCGCCGTGTCGCAGGAGATCGTCGCGCACACGGTGCAGCGCGGCGTGAAGCTGCTGCCCAACGTGAAGAACATCGTCGCGGTCGCGTCGGGCAAGGGCGGCGTCGGCAAGAGCACGACGGCCGTCAACCTCGCGCTCGCGCTCGCCGCGGAAGGCGCATCGGTCGGCATTCTCGACGCCGACATCTACGGCCCGTCGCTGCCGACGATGCTCGGCATTCACGGCCAGCGCCCCGAGTCGCCCGACAACCAGTCGATGAACCCGCTGGTCGGCCACGGGCTGCAGGCGAACTCGATCGGCTTCCTGATCGAGGAAGACAATCCGATGGTGTGGCGCGGCCCGATGGCGACGTCGGCGCTCGAGCAACTGCTGCGCCAGACCAACTGGCGCGAGCTCGACTACCTGATCGTCGACATGCCGCCGGGCACGGGCGACATCCAGCTCACGCTCGCGCAGCGTGTGCCGGTGACGGGCGCCGTGATCGTGACGACGCCGCAGGACATCGCGCTGCTCGACGCGAAGAAGGGCCTCAAGATGTTCGAGAAGGTCGGGATTCCGATCCTCGGCATCGTCGAGAACATGAGCATCCACATCTGCTCGAACTGCGGCCACGAGGAGCACATCTTCGGCGCGGGCGGCGCCGAGCGGATGGCGCAGGACTACGGCGTGAACGTGCTCGGCAGCCTGCCGCTCGACATCGCGATTCGCGAGCGCGCCGACAGCGGCACGCCGACGGTCGCGGCCGAGCCGGACGGCGCGCTGGCGCGGCGCTATCGCGACATCGCGCGTGGCGTCGCGCTGGCGATCGCCGAG
>NZ_VWWG01000222.1:0-8552 GCF_011753085.1 Burkholderia sp. Tr-862 | reverse complement strand
CCGGCCGATCGATGCGTGGAAAGCCGAGCTGTTCGACACGATCGACGCGGGCTTCACCGTCGCGCGCTCGGGCATCGCGACGACCGGCACCGTCGTGCTCGCGCCCGATGCCGGCACGCCGCGCACGGTGTCGCTGGTGCCGCCGCTGCACGTCGCACTCGTCCATGCGAACACGCTGCATGCCGACCTTCACGCGGCCGTGCACGCGGAGCGCTGGCACACCGGCATGCCGACCAATGTCGTGCTGGTGTCGGGCCCGTCGAAGACGTCCGATATCCAGCAGACCCTCGCGTACGGCGCACACGGTCCGCGCAACCTCTGGGTCGTGATCGTCACCGAACCGGCCGCCGAACCGACCGCAACCGCCTGCGAGGACCTGCCGCGATGAGCGACCAGCCGCTGCAATTCGTCGCCCCCGGCGACTTCAAGGCCCGTGCGCGCGCCGCGCTCGACGATCCCGCGCTGCGCCAAAGCTTTCGCGGCGCGATGGACTTCCTGCAGGGCAAGCGCGCGACCCAGTTCCCCGACGACACCGAGCTGCAGCAGTTGCGCGATCTCGGCGAAGCCGTGCGGCAGCACGCGCTCGCGCAACTGCCGACGCTGCTCGAACAGCTGGAGGCAAAGCTCACCGCCGCCGGCGTGCAGGTGCACTGGGCGGAGACGGCCGCCGACGCGAACGCGATCGTGCTCGGCATCGCGCAAGCGAACCACGCGCGCCGCGTGATCAAGGGCAAGTCGATGGCGAGCGAGGAAATCGAGCTGAACCATTACCTCGCGGATCACGGCGTCGACTGCATCGAGTCCGACATGGGCGAGTTCATCGTGCAGCTCGCGGGCGAGAAGCCGTCGCACATCGTGATGCCGGCGATCCACAAGACGCGCGGCGACATCGCCGAGCTGTTCGAGCAACACATCCCCGGCACGCGCTACACGGAGGACGTCGACGAGCTGATCCAGACCGGCCGGCGCGCGCTGCGCCGCGCGTTCGCCCAGGCCGACATCGGCCTGTCCGGCGTGAACTTCGCGGCGGCCGACACGGGCACGCTGTGGCTCGTCGAGAACGAGGGCAACGGCCGGCTGTCGACCACCGTACCCGATACGCACGTCGCGATCATGGGGATCGAGAAGGTCGTCGAGAAGCTCGAGCACATCGTGCCGCTGTCGAGCCTGCTGACGCGCTCGGCCACCGGCCAGGCGATCACGACCTACTTCAACCTGATCTCGGGCCCGCGCCGCGACGGCGAACGCGACGGCCCGCGCGAGCTGCATCTCGTGCTGCTCGACAACGGCCGCACGCAGGCCTACGCGGACGAACAGCTGCGCGCGACGCTGCAGTGCATCCGCTGCGGCGCGTGCATGAACCATTGCCCCGTCTATACACGCATCGGCGGCCACGCCTACGGCACGACCTATCCCGGCCCGATCGGCAAGATCATCTCGCCGCACCTGCTCGGCCTCGACGCGACGGCCGACCTGCCGACCGCGTCGACGCTGTGCGGCGCATGCGGCGAGGTATGCCCGGTCCGGATTCCGATCCCGCAACTGCTGGTGCGGCTGCGCACCGAGGCGAACCGCAAGCCCGACGAACCCGTCGCGCATCCGCTGCGCGGCCAGGGCGCGAACTACAACCGCGCGGAAGACCTCGTGTGGCGCTTCTGGTCGGGCGCGTTCGCGCATCCGCGCGCGTATCGCGCGTTCCGCTGGACCGCGACCCGGCTGCGCGCGCTGACGCCCGCGAAGCAGATGGGCTGGACGCAGCACCGCACGCCGCTCGAGCCGGCGGCGCGCAGCCTGTCCGACCTGCTGCGCGCGCGCGGCCAGCCCGAATAGACCCCCGCTTTCAAACCCGTACCCCGATAAATCCATGGAGGAGACAACCATGCAGGTTTGGCATCAGATCTACACGCCGCTCGGCAGCCTCGGGCTGTCGGCGTTCGTCGCCGCAATTCCGATCATCTTCTTTTTCATCGCGCTCGCCGCCCTGCGGATGAAGGGGCACGTTGCCGCGGCGATCACGCTGCTGCTGTCGCTCGGCGTCGCGATCCTCGCATACGGGATGCCCGTGCCGCAGGCGCTCGCGGCGGCCGGCTTCGGCTTCGCGTACGGCCTGTGGCCGATCGCGTGGATCATCGTCGCGGCCGTGTTCCTGTACAAGATCGTCGTGAAGACCGGCCAGTTCGACATCATCCGCGCATCGGTGCTGTCGATCACCGACGACCAGCGGCTGCAGATGCTGCTGATCGGCTTCTCGTTCGGCGCGTTCCTCGAAGGCGCCGCCGGCTTCGGCGCGCCCGTCGCGATCACGGCCGCGCTGCTCGTCGGCCTCGGCTTCAAGCCGCTGCACGCGGCCGGACTGTGCCTGATCGCGAACACCGCGCCGGTCGCGTTCGGCGCGATGGGCATTCCGATCATCGTCGCCGGGCAGGTGACGGGCATCGACCCGCTCCACATCGGCGCGATGGCCGGCCGCCAGTTGCCGCTGCTGTCGCTCGCGGTGCCGTTCTGGCTCGTGTTCATGATGGACGGGCTGCGCGGCGTGCGGCAGACGTGGCCGGCCGCGCTCGTCGCGGGCGGCAGCTTCGCGATCACGCAGTACTTCACGTCGAACCACATCGGGCCCGAGCTGCCGGACATCACGTCGTCGCTCGTCAGCCTCGTCTCGCTGGCCGTCTTCCTGAAGGTCTGGCAGCCGAGCAGCGCGAAGCAGACGGCAGGCGGCCTCGTCGCGTCCGGCGGCGGCGCGGCGCTCGCGGGGTTCGGCGCGGGCGGCAACGGTTCCGGCGCAAGCCGCCAGGCGTCGCCGTACACGCTCGCGCAGACCGTGCGCGCGTGGTCACCGTTCCTGATCCTGACGGCCGTCGTCACCGTGTGGAGCATCGCGCCGTTCAAGGCGCTGTTCGCCGCGCACGGCGCGCTCGCGTCGACCGTCCTGAAGTTCCATGTGGCCGGGCTCGACCAGCTCGTCGTGAAGACCGCGCCGATCGCGGCGACGCCGAAGGCACTCGACGCGGTGCTGAAGCTCGACCTCGTGTCGGCGGTGGGCAGCGCGATCCTCGTGACCGCGCTGATCTCGATGGCGCTGCTGCGGATGAAGCCGCGCGACGCGCTCGTCACGTTCGGCGAGACGCTGAAGGAACTCACGCGCCCGATCCTGTCGATCGGCCTCGTGCTCGCGTTCGCGTTCGTCGCGAATTACTCGGGGATGTCGTCGACGCTCGCGCTGATGCTGGCCGGCACCGGCGCCGCGTTCCCGTTCTTCTCGCCGTTCCTCGGCTGGCTCGGGGTGTTCCTGACCGGCTCGGACACGTCGTCCAACGCGCTGTTCTGCTCGCTGCAGCAAGCGACCGCGCACCAGCTCGGCGTGCCCGAGACGCTCGCGGTCGCCGCGAACACGACGGGCGGCGTGACCGCGAAAATGATCTCGCCGCAGTCGATCGCGGTGGCATGCGCGGCGACCGGCCTGGTCGGCAAGGAGTCCGATCTGTTCCGCTTCACGGTGCGCCACAGCCTGCTGTTCGCGGTGATCGTCGGCCTGATCACGCTGGTGCAGGCCTACCTGCTGCCGGGGATGGTGCCGTAAGCAAGCGGCGCTGCCGCTTTCCGGCCCCGCGAAAAACAAAACCCCACGCCCGAAAGAGCGTGGGGTTTTGTTCATCCGGGGCGCCGGACGAAGCCGGCGCCTTGAACGGCGATCAGCTGCCCTTCGCGATGCGATCCTGGATGTGCTGCGCACGGCTCGACGACGACGGGTGCGAGCTCATCATCGAGCTCTTGCCACCATCGAGCTGCGCGAGTTTCTGGAACGCGGTGACGAGGCCCTTCTGGTTCATGCTCTTTTGCTTCATCAGGTCGAACGAGTAGTCGTCGGCCGCGCTTTCCTGCGTCTGCGAGAACTGCGCGTTGATGAACTTCTCGGTGATGTCGCCGAGCTGCGAGCTCGTCAGGGTCGCGACGCCCGGCGATGCCGCGCCGGCCGCGGTGCGCGCCGCGCTGACCGCGTAGGCGGTCTGCATCGCCTTCTTCGAGTGACCCAGTGCGACGTGGCCCATTTCATGACCGATCACGCCGCGCAGTTCGTCGTCGTTCATCATGTCCATCAGGCCGCTGTACACGCGCACGCAGCCGTTGCCCATCGCCCACGCGTTGACGTCCTTGGTCATGTAGACCTTGTAGTTGATCTTCTGGCCGTTCAGCGTCATGTCGCCGAAGCCCTTCATCACCTTCGTCAGGCGCTTCGCGTACGCGCTGTTCGGCGCGGCGATCTTCGATTCGGCGTCGCTCGCCTTGCACGAGTCGTTCGACAGTGCCGCGATGTCGCTGTCCGACAGCGTCGCCGCCTTGTACAGGTTGGTCCCCGCCGACGTCAGGCTGTTCGCGTCGAGATTCTGCACGCCGCCGCATGCGCTCAACAGGAACGCCATGCCACACGCTGCCGCCGCTTTCTTGATATGCATCCCGGATCCCTCGGTAGTTGTAGTTGGGAGCGGCGATTTTGCATAATCCGGCAGAAAATTACCAGATGTTTACATCGAATGACAGGTTGATTACCGATCGATGCGGAATGAACGGCGTGATTGCTTAACGGATTGCTGACAAAAGGGTAGTCAATCGCCGCGGCCGTGCGACCGGCTGAACGCGGAACGCGGCCGGCGCATCAGCCGCCGCGCGGCCAGCATCGGCAGCCGCACCACGAAACCGGCGAACAGCCGCAGGTGCATCCACGCGAGCAGCGCGTTGTCGCGGCCGTAGTGGAAATGCGACACGCCGCCCTCGTGCGCGCCGAAGTAGCGCACCGGCGCTTCGATGCGGATCGGCCGCACGCCGGCCCAGCACAGCCGCACGGCCGCTTCCGGATCGAAGTCGAAGCCGCGCATCCACGGCTGCCGATGCATGATCGCGGCGAGCGGCGCGACCGGATACACGCGAAAGCCGTACAGCGAATCGCCGATCCCGGCCCACAGCGTCTCGAGGTCGGCCCATCCGTTCGACAGCCGCCGGCCCTGCACGCGCAGTTGCGGCGCGCTCGCGTCGAACTTCGGCAGGCCCAGCACCATCGCGTCCGGGCTCGCCTGCGATGCGGCCATGAATTCGGGAATCAGCTCAGCCGGATGCTGGCCGTCGGAATCCATCGTCAGCACGTGCGTGAAGCCGCTCGCGGCCGCCGCGTCGAGGCCGGCCAGCACCGCCGCGCCCTTGCCGCGGTTCTCCGGCAGGACGATCACGCGCAGCCCCGGATCGCGCTCGGCCATCGCCTGCAGCCGCTCGGCGCTGCCGTCGGTGCTGCCGTCGACGACGACCCACACCGGGTTCCACTGCGCGCGGGCGTTGCGCACGGTCGTGTCGACCTTGATGCCCGGGTTGTAGCTCGGAATCAACACGAGATGGGTGGACGAGGCGTGCAGCTTGGACATGGGAACGGCCGATTGCGAAGACGATGATCCTGACAAAAGTTTATGACCTGCGGGCGCGCGCCGACAGGCTTCCTCGACGCCGCCCGCATGCGGCGACGGTTCGCGCAGCGACAGGCCCGCGCGCTTCACGACAGTTGCTCCAGCGGATGGCCGGCGCTCGCCTCGATCTCGACCAGCAGATCGTCGCGGCACACGTGCGCGTGGACGAACAGGGTCCGCACGTCGGAGCCGGCCGCATCGCGCAGCGCGCGTTCGATCGCGGCGAGCGCCGCGGCATCGCCCGCGTCGCGCACGTAGACGCGATAGCTCAGGTCCGCGAGCGTGAACGGGCCGTGCCCCTGCCGCGCGGCCTGCTCGAGCACGGCCGCCAGGTTCGCGATCGTCTCGCGCGTTTGCGCGACGACGTCGCCACGATGCAGCGTGCGGTGCCCGACGATGCTGGCGGTGCCCGATACGAACAGCAGCGGTGCCGCAGCGCCGTTGGTCCATGCGGCCGCGCGCGCGAACGTCGGGGCCCGCGGGCCATACTCGGCCGGGTAGTGATACGCGCTGACCTGGCGCGGATTCTCGACCGGATCGGCCGGCGTGCGGCTCGCGATGAAATGGATCGCGAGCGGCGCGGCCGGCGGCGTGTCGCCCGCGACCGGCACGACCGAACCGAGCGCGCAGGCGGCCGGCACGCCGCCCGTCAGCGCGCGGCGGCACGCGTCGAACGCGCGCTGCCGGCCGATATTGAACTGACGATAGCGTTCGATCCCGAACTGATGCGCATTGATCGCCGGCACCGTGTTCCAGATCCGCAGCGGATGCGGGAGACCGAGCGTATCGAGCACGTCGAACAGTGCGCGGTAGGCATCGTGTGTCGCGCGTTCGAGCGGCGTGCCGCCGTCGCGATCCATATCGGTCGTTTCCTGCGTTTCCTGCACGACGATGCTGCCGAACACGAGCCCCGCGGTTTCGCTGTAGCGGTACTGCAGCGCGCCGTGTCGCGCGCTGCGCAGATCGGGCGCGTCGCACTGCCAGATTTCGCAGACCGCGCCGGCGCGTGCGTGGCCGCCGGCATCAAGCAGCGTCATCGGCACCGGTGCGAGCGGCAGGTCGGGCGCGGCGACGGCAAGCATGCGTGCCATCGCATCGGCCGGCGATCCGGCCGCGCCGATGCACACCGCGCCCAGCGCGCCGGGAAACAGGTGGTCGAATGCATCGCCCCGCTGCTGCGCAGCGTGCAGCAGCGCGGCCAGCCGTGCGTGATCGATCCGGGTGAGTCGCAGCGCACGGCTGCCGCCCTTCGCCGCGGGCGGGATGCCCGCTCGCGATGCGGCAGGCGCGGCTGCCGTGTGTCCGGGCGCGACCGTGGTCGGGGCGGACGACAGGGAACACGCTCGCCGTTCGGCGTCGACTGGATGCACTGACACTTCGATTTCCTCACTATGCGGCGCAGGCTCGCGGCACCGGGGCCACGCGCCGCGTTGCGCGCCGTTGCTTCGCGTCAAGCCGACGCTGCGCGCGTCGTCATGCGAGCCCGCCGTTGACGGACAGCACCTGTCCCGTCACATAGGCGGCCGCATCGGACACCAGATACGCGACCATCGCCGCGACTTCGTCGGGCCGGCCCGCGCGTTGCGCCGGCACGAGCTGCTTGATCCGTTCGGCGGGAAACGCATGGTCGGCCATCGGCGATTCGATGATGCCGGGCGCGACCGCGTTCACCGTGATGCCGCGCGACGCAAGCTCCAGCGACAGTGACTTCGTCGCGCCGATCAGCCCCGCCTTTGCGGCCGCGTAGTTGACCTGCCCGCGGTTGCCGGTCACGCCCGCGACCGACGCGATGTTGACGATCCGTCCGCGCCGCGTGCGGATCATCGGCAGCAACAGCGGCTGCGTGACGTTGAAAAAACCGTTGAGCGTCACGTCGATCACGCTGTGCCATTGCCGGCGCGACATGCCGGCCATCGGCGCGTCGTCGTGAATGCCCGCGTTGTTGACGAGGATCTGCACCGGCGCGTCGTCGACGAACGGCGCGAGCGCGGCGAGCGTCGCGTCGCCGTCGGTCACATCGAACGCGATCGCGTGCGCGGTACCGCCGGCCGCGACGACCTGCTGCGCAACCGCTTCCGCCTGCGCGAGGTTCCGGTTCGCGTGCACCCAGACTTCATGACCGGCCTGCGCGAGCGCCGTGCAGATCGCCTGTCCGAGTGCGCCGCTGCCGCCCGTTACGAGCGCCCGCATCGAATTGCTCCGTTCATCGCGTTTCACCTCGATCGACGCGGCGGCAGGTCGTCCAGCGACGGCCGCCGCGTGCGGTAATCATCCGTGTGCCGTGCCGTACGCGCCCGTCACTTCGTGCGATGCGCGGCGACGTACGCGGCAAGCGCGCCGAGCGTCGCGAAGATCTGTTTGTTGTCCGGATTGTCCGAGCGCAACTCGAAGCCGTATTTCTTCGAGATCAGCAGCGCGATTTCCAGGATGTCGATGGAGTCGAGCCCGAAGCCCTCGCCGTACAGCGGGGTCCCGGCCGTCACCGTTTCGAGCGGGACGTCTTCGAGATTCAATTCGCCGATGATCAGCGTGGCGAGCTCTTGTTCCAGTGCGTTCATCATGCTTGCGGGGCAGGCGGCCCATGGCAGCGGGAGGCACCCGGAAACGGCAACCGTCATGCATGCCCGGCGCGTGCGAAGCGCGCGCGAATCTCCGTCCCTCCGGCGTCTGCCGGCTTCCCCGCCTGCGTTATTGGGGGTCGTTTGTAAAAGTTACGCGGATTCTAGACGATGGGTATCGGTGCGTATACCGCGAATGGTTACAGACTGAAGGGCCGCGCCGCGGCCGGTTTCGGGCCCCGATCGCAGCAGACGCTTGAGCCGCTTCGTATGGAAATGGATCGCCGCCGCGAAAGCGTCAGTGCGCTGCCATACATTCGGTTACAAAACCCGCCAGCGCCCGCCTCGAACCGCCACGCCGCGGCCCTAAAATGGCGTGCACGACAGCCGGCCCGGACAAGCGTCCCGGCCGCCATTCATATGATGTTTGACGGCCCGACGAACGCGTCCGGCCCCCCGATCCGTCCGATGTTTCCAGCAGCCATGCCGCGCCCGTCCGTTTGCCCCGCCCCCGTTTGCCCGCCCGTGCGCCGCCGTGCCGCGA
>NZ_VWWG01000221.1:0-8583 GCF_011753085.1 Burkholderia sp. Tr-862 | reverse complement strand
CCGGCATCGCGATCAACGCGCTGGTCGGCGCGGCGATCGGGCTGCTCACGTTCGTCGCCGACGATGCGCAGCTGCGCTCGCTGACGTTCTGGAGCCTCGGCAGCCTCGGCGGCGCGCAATGGTCCGCGCTGGCGGCCGTCGCGCCGTGCGTCGCAATCGGCTGCGTGCTGCTCGCGCGCGAACGTGATGCGCTGAATGCGCTGCAGCTGGGCGAAACCGAAGCGCTGCATCTCGGCGTGCCCGTGCAGCGGCTGAAACGGCGCGTGCTCGTCGCGGTCGCGCTCGCGGTCGGCGCACTCGTGTCGTGCGCGGGCATCATCGGCTTCATCGGGCTCGTCGCGCCGCATTGCGTGCGCCTCGCGTGCGGCCCCGACCAGCGCGTCGTGCTGCCCGGCGCCGCGCTGCTCGGCGCATTGCTGACGCTCGCCGCCGATCTTGCCGCGCGCACGATTGCCGCGCCCGCCGAAATTCCGCTCGGCGTGCTCACCGCGCTGCTCGGCGCGCCGTTCTTCCTCGTGCTGCTGTGGAAGAACCGCAGTGCGCTCGGCGGGTAATCCTTTCTTCACGACGACCATGCTGACTGCCCACCACCTCGACGTCGCCCGCCGACACAACGTCATTCTGCGCGACCTGTCGCTGTCGATCGAACCCGGCCGCGTGACCGCGCTGCTCGGCCGCAACGGCGCCGGCAAGAGCACGCTGCTGAAAACTTTCGCCGGCGAACTGACCGGCAGTGTCGCGCCGAACGGCGTGCGCGTGACCGGCGACATCACGCTGAACGGCGAACCGCTTGCGCGCATCGACACGCAGCGGCTCGCGTGCCTACGCGCGGTGCTGCCGCAGGCCGCGCAGCCGGCGTTTCCGTTCAGCGTCGACGAGATCGTGCTGCTCGGCCGCTATCCGCATGCGCGGCGCGGTGGTGCGACGTCGCACCGCGATCGCGACATCGCGTGGCAGGCGCTCGAACGCGCGGGCGCCGATGCGCTCGTCGGTCGCGACGTGACGACCTTGTCCGGAGGCGAACTTGCCCGCGTGCAGTTCGCGCGCGTACTCGCGCAGCTGTGGCCAGACGATGATGCGCCGGAACGGGGCCCGCGCTACCTGCTGCTCGACGAGCCGACCGCCGCGCTCGACCTCGCGCATCAGCACCGACTGCTCGACACCGTGCGCGCCGTTGCGCGCGAATGGCAACTCGGTGTGCTCGCGATCGTGCACGACCCGAACCTCGCCGCGCGGCACGCGGATACGATCGCAATGCTCGCCGACGGGATGATCGTCGCGCATGGCAAGCCGCGCGACGTGATCACACCCGCCCATATCGCGCAGTGCTATGGATTCGCGGTGAAGATGGTGGAAACCGGAGACGGGTCGCCGCCCGTCATGGTGCCGGCGTAAAGCCGCTGCGTGCCGTGCGATGCTGGCCGCCCTGTCGCTCAATGCCCGACGTCCGCCGCGCCGAACGTCCGCATCTTCCATCCGAGCCGCACGGCAAGCATCCGCATCGTGAAGCCCGTCGCCAGCGCGACCACCGTCGCGAACCCGGCGTCGATGCCGAGATACTGCATCCCGACATACAACGTCCCCGTGAAGAACGCGACGCTCGCATACAGCTCCTCGCGCAAAATCAGTGGCATCTCGTTGCATAGCAGGTCGCGCAGCATCCCGCCGCACACGCCGGTGATCGCACCGGCCAGCACGACGATGATCGGCGCTGTGCCCGTCGATGCGCCGATGTCGCAGCCGATGATCGTGAACGCCGCAAGGCCGATCGCATCGACGGTGACGAACAGCGCCTTCATGCGCGCGACGTGCCGCGCGGCCCACGACGCGACGGTCGCCGCGGCGAGCGTGATCACGAGGTACTCGGGATGCGCGATCCAGCCGAGCGGATAGTGGCCGAGCAGCACGTCGCGCACGGTGCCGCCGCCGAGCGCGGTCACTGCGCCGACGAGCGCGAGCCCGAAGCGGTCCATCCCGCGCCGCATTCCCATCAGCGCGCCCGACATCGCTTCCGCGACGATCGCAATCAGATAAAGCGTATGCATCGCGCGCCTCAGTCCTCAGTACGGAACAGGTCGAGCACGCGTTCGCGCTCGGCCGCATCGACGGCCGCGGGCATCGGCTCGTCGCGCTTGCCGTGCGCGTCCGGCGCATCGGACGCCGACGCGCCGCCGCACGCGAAGCGGCTGCGGATGTACGGCGGCACGTCAGCGGTGCAGGTGCCGCGCGTGTATTCGGCGTACACGAAATCGCCGTCGACGAGCGCGAGGTCCTGCGGCGGCGTTGCCTCGGCCGGCGTACGTCCGGCAACCGCCGTCTTCATGTAGTCGAGCCAGACCGGCAGCGCGAGCGTCGCGCCGGTCGCGCGCCCTATCGGCCGCGGGGTGTCGTAGCCGAGCCACGCGACCGCGACGATGCCCGACGAATAGCCCGCGAACCATACGTCCTTCGAGCCGTTCGACGTGCCGGTCTTGCCGGCCGCGTCGTCGCGGCGCAGCGCGAGCGCGCCGCGCGCGGTGCCGGCCCGCACGACGTCGCGCAGCATGCTGTTCATCACGAACGCGTTGCGTGCCGACACGACGCGCGTGCCGTCCGGCGCCGGCGCGTCGTACAGCGCGCCGCCATGACGCTGCTTCACCGACAGGATCAGCCGCGGCACCATCCGCATCCCGCCGTTCGCGAACACGCCGTACGCACTCGCGAGTTCGAGCGGCGTCACGGCGCCCGCGCCGAGCGCGAGCGGCAGCGACGCCGGATTGCGCTGCGCGTCGAAACCGAAGCCCACCGCGTGCTGCTGCACGTAGCGTGCGTCGGCGGCCTGCATCAGGTTGACCGCGACGAGGTTCTTCGAGCGCACGAGCCCGCGCCGCACCGGGATGAAACCTTCGTAGCGATTGCCGAAATTGCGCGGACGCCACGGCCGCGCGCCGGTTTCCGCATGCGTGAGCGTGCGCTGCGTATCGTCGACCAGCACGCCGGGGAAATAGCCCTTCTCCAGCGCTGCCGAATAGACGAACGGCTTGAAGCTCGACCCCGGTTGGCGATACGCCTGCAATGCGTGGTCGAACACGCTGCCGTTGAAATCCGCGCCGCCGACGAGCGCCAGCATGTCGCCGGTGGCCGCATCGAGCGACACGAGCGCACCTTCGAGCCCGTTGCGCGCATCGCGCTTCGCGCGTGGCTGCCGGCTCAGCGTGCGGTCGAGCGCAGCTTCGGCCGCGCGCTGGTCGCGCATCGAAATCGTCGTCGTCACGTCGAGGCCGAGCGTGTAAGCATCGTCGCGAAAGCGCTCGACCATCATCCGGCGCGCGCGCTCCGCGACGTACGGCGCCGCGATGATGCCGGGCGGCGGCGTGGTCGCGAGCGTGATCGGCGCGGCGAGCGCCGCGCGGTAGGTCGCATCGTCGAGTTCGCCGAGCGCATGCATGCGGCCGAGCACGTAGTTGCGCCGCGCGGTCGCGCGCGCCGGATTGACAACCGGATTGAACGCGGACGGCGCCTTCGGCAGCCCGGCGAGCACGGCCGCCTCGCCCGCGCTCAGCGCGTCGAGCGGTTTGCCGAAATAGACGTTCGCGGCCGCCGCGAAACCGTACGCGCGCTCGCCGAGATAGATCTGGTTCATGTACAGCTCGAGCAGCTTGTCCTTGCCGTATTCGCGCTCGAGCTTGATCGCCATCAGGATCTCGGCGAGCTTGCGGCTCAGCACCTTGTCGCGCGTCAGGTAGAAGTTGCGCGCGACCTGCATCGTGATCGTGCTGCCGCCCTGTCCCGGCTGCCCCGTCACGAGGTTCGCGAACGTCGCGCGCGCGAGGCCGCCGACATCAATCGCGCCGTGCTGATAGAACTTCGCGTCTTCGGCCGCGAGCAGTGCGTGGCGCATCAGCGGCGGAATGCGTTCGAGCGGCACGAACTCGCGGCGCTCGACGCCGTACTCGGCCAGCAGCTCGCCGTCACGCGAGAAAATCCGCAGCGGCAGTGCGGGACGGTAGGCAGCCAGACGTTCGACGGACGGCAATTGCGTCCAGATGCGGTCGATCGTCCATGCGCCGATGCCCGCGCACGCGAGCGTCAGGCCGAGCAGCGCGCCCGCGAGGATGCGCCATGTACGGCGGCGCGGCGATGCGGGAGGCGGCGCCGGTGGCGGCGGAGGGGTGGCGGTGTGGTCGGTCATGCGGGCTCCTTCTTCGATGCGGCGACCGCGGGCGCTCGAGCGGCGCCCGTCGGTCACGGAAGGCGCGCATTGTCGAAGGGATGCCGGAATACCGGAACATTCTTTAGCCAAAGTTTGGCTGGCTAAATTTTCTTTAGGAAAGGATGCGCATGGCCGGCGGGGGCGCCGGTCGAACCCCGCTGCGGATGAGCCGGTTCGCCTGTACCATCGTCCGCATGTTCGACACGTACCTGCGCCTGTGGGACCTCGTTCCCGACGGCGGCCCGATCCTGACCGCGAGCGGCGGCGTGCTGCCCGTCATCTGGCGCGCGCGGCCCGCGATGCTGAAAGTCGCCACTTGCGACGAAGAGCGCCGCGGCAATGCGCTGATGACCTGGTGGAACGGGGACGGCGCCGCACGCGTGTGGCTGCACGACAGCGACGCGGTGCTGCTCGAGCGCGCGCAGCCGGCGCCGACGCTCG
Organism: Burkholderia sp. Tr-862; assembly: GCF_011753085.1. Lineage (NCBI taxonomy): Bacteria > Pseudomonadati > Pseudomonadota > Betaproteobacteria > Burkholderiales > Burkholderiaceae > Burkholderia > Burkholderia sp. Tr-862. The sequence continues at coordinate 3,950 of NZ_VWWG01000221.1, read as the reverse complement.
CCGGCCTGTCCGCCGCGGGCCACGACGACGATGCGATCCGGATCGCGTGCGCTGCCGTCGCGCGGCTGCATGCGCATCGCGCACCGGCGCCGCCCGCGGTCGTGCCGCTGCACGACTGGTTCTACGCGCTGCTGTCGCACGACACGGACGACGACGTGCTGCGCCGTTCGGCCGCGGCGGCGCATCGGCTGCTGGCCGTGCAATCCGCCGACGAAGTCGTGCTGCACGGCGACATCCATCACGGCAACGTGCTGCACTTCGGCGATCGCGGCTGGCTTGCGATCGACCCGAAGGGTTTGCGCGGCGACCGCGCGTTCGACTACGCGAACCTGTTCTGCAATCCCACGCACGACATCGCGGTCGATCCGGCGCGCTTCGCGCGTCGCGTCATGCTCGTCACCGAAGTGGCGGGGATCGACCGGCGCCGGCTGCTGCAATGGATCCTCGCATGGGCCGGCTTGTCGGCAGTCTGGATGATGGAAGATGCGCTGCCGCCGGATACGCGGCTGCAGGTCGCGAGGCTGGCGGCGGCCGTGCTCGACCGATAGCGATACGCATCGGCCATGAGAACGGGTTCTTCGGGAATTTCGGGCGAATGCGGTGAAGATTGGCGGCGCTCGGCCATTAGAAATCGTTCGGTCACTTTGAAACCTACAGTTCGAATGGCGGTTCTCATCCCGAGACACGACATAGCAACGAGGCATTGTCGGCCAATCCGATAAAATCGACATGCGCCGGAGACGAGCCTAGGCTTTAGGCAATTATGTAGAGTAATTCGAGGAAAAATTGCAATGAAAAAGGGACCGGTAGATAAATCGGAGGGATCGGTTGCCAACCCGAAGATGATGTGGCCGATGCACGCCGCGAACTTGGCCCAGCAACTTAAAGTGATCGACGCCCTTAAGTTCGAACCCTCGGTGATATCTTCCTTCAAGGCAGTGCATGCGCTGAAAGCCGACATTGGTTTCGCACACCAGATCAAAGCGCTCCAGCCTTCCTTCGACAACGGGGTGGGACGGCAGATCAAGGCGCTTCAGGCTTCCTTCGACAACGGAGTGGGACAGCAGATCAAGGCGCTTCAGGCTTCCTTCGATACCGGGGTGGGACAGCAGATCAAGGCGCTTCAGGCTTCCTTCGATACCGGGGTGGGACAGCAGATCAAGGCGCTTCAGGCTTCCTTCGATACCGGGTGGCAACGGCAGATCGGCGCGCTTAGATTGGAGCCTTCGTTCGTCGCTTCGGTGAAGGCGTTCGAATCTGCTTATGCCAACCTGCACGTGACCAAGCAGCTGCAAGATTTGGAGACTGACAAGTTCACCGACTTACTGAGGACATGGAGGGTCGCCAATCCCATCGTGGAACTCGGTGAAGTGGTTGAAGCGATGAGCTCAAATGGGCTCGTCGAATCGGCGACCCGTCTGATTGCGACGAATCCGCCGGCCCCCGTATCGATGACAGTTGGGGACATCGCTGATGTGCAAGCAATCGTTGACAGGGCCATCGACCGGGCCGCACAGCAGGCAGAAGCCAGGATGGCTCCGTTCGTGAAGACGATTGTTGACGAAATCGAGTCGATGAAGGACTCACGCCTTAAGGCCTTTGTGGTGCTCTTTATCGTTCCGGTTCTAATCGGCGCGATCTACATGATCCTGAATCCCGTCGCCGATTTCTACGTGAAACGGGCGCTTGAGGAACACTACCGCCCTACCTCGCCGCGCGAGGTCAAACAGAACGTCCGAAAAAAAACCTTGATCTATGCCGCAGATCGGGAACAACTTCAGTCGTTCCGGTTCGTTTCGAAAGGGGCGCTGGAAGTACACACTCACCCATCGAGCAAGTCTCCGGCTGTTGGGAATCTCGCGCTCGGGCAAGTGGTTATGCTGCTCGATAGGCAGAAAGCGTGGTCTTCCGTCGTGTGGACTGTCGATGACGAGTCACCCGTAGTCCACGGCTGGGTGTACTCGCGCTATGTGAGCAAGATCGCCTAGAGTTATACGCAAGGCGCGTCGCCGATATCAGCAACCACTGCATCGCGCTCCTCGCTCTCAGGTTTTCCCCTTTTGAGCGCACTCAACCCGACGCGGGGCCTGACGGTCGGGAAATCATGCCAAATAGAGTCTGAAGTTTCCGAAACAGCTGTTCGTGCGCCTCGACAACTTTGGTAGATACGGTGGGCAATTGTATCTCCAGGAACAGCCATTGTCTGAAAGGCTGTCCAGGCTCGACAAGCAACCTCCCCGTAAATCAACGAACACCTGAAATAGAAAGCCCGCCGGCTTCCACCGGCGGGCTTTCCTATCCGACGTTGCGCGACGTTCAGCGCGCCGGATTCAACGTCAGGTTCATGTGACGGTTCACATCCTTGTACAGCAGATATCGGAAACGCCCAGGGCCACCCGAATAACACGCCTGCGGGCAGAACGCGCGCAGCCACATGAAGTCGCCCGCTTCCACCTCGACCCAGTCCTGGTTCAGGCGATAGACGGCCTTGCCTTCGAGCACGTACAGGCCGTGCTCCATCACGTGCGTCTCGGCGAACGGAATCACGCCGCCCGGCTCGAACGTCACGATGTTCACGTGCATGTCGTGACGCATGTCGCTCATGTCGACGAAGCGCGTCGTCACCCATGCGCCGTTGGTGCCCGGCATCGGGATCGGCTCGACGTCCTGCTCGTTGGTCACGAACGCTTCGGGCAGCGCGATGCCGTCGACGGCCTGGTAGTGCTTGCGCACCCAGTGGAAACGCACGGCGGCATCGCTGACGTTGTGCAGCGTCCAGTCGGCGCCCGGCGGAATGAACGCGTAGCCGCCCGGCTTCAGCGTGTGCTTAGTGCCCTGCAACGTCAGCTCCGCCTCGCCTTCGACGACGAACAGCACGGCTTCGGCGTTCTTGTCCTGCTCCGGCTTGTCGCTGCCACCACCCGGGTTCACTTCGACGATGTACTGCGAGAAGGTTTCGGCGAAACCCGACAGCGGACGCGCGATCACCCACAGGCGCGTGTTCGTCCAGAACGGCAGCCAGCTCGTGACGATGTCGCGCATCACTCCCTTCGGAATGACCGCGTACGCCTCGGTGAACATCGCGCGATCGGTCAGCAGATCGGTCTGCGGCGGGTGGCCGCCATGCGGCGCGTAATACGTTGTCTTAGACATAAAGCATCCAGGCAATGGGTTGGTCCGGCCCCGGGTCGCAACGGCCAAGCGCGGCACGCGCGTGGGGCACGCATGCGGCGGCGGGACATCGTTGCCGGGGTGGCTTGAAAGCGCGGGCGCCTTCGTTCGGTCGGCCAGGCTTCGCGACGGGTCCGCCCGGTTCAGCGGGCGGGGCGACCCATGCTTGTGGGTCCGGCGGCCGGGCCGCGGACACTCGGGGTCATGCGGCGGGGCACGGGGGACGGCACGGTTCGATTCCGTACGCGGGCAGCATTGACGATAGCGAAGTCGATTTCGATCGACCAATTAAATGTTGCGATGACATCCATTCGATTTCGCACTACCCGCCAGCGCCCCCAAGGGTCGGTGCACGCGTGTCGCGCACGTTCGGTGCATCAGGGAAATCCTGACGGCGGGCGGCAACGCGTCGATCGGCCGGTTGCATGTCAATGCAATTGGCGATGTCGTCTATCAGCGGGAAAGGTACAGCGGGAGGGAATGTGCCAACCCGTCGAGCGGGGCCGGGCATGAACTGCGGAGGGGATGAAGCGCCGGTCTTGCCGGCGACGGCGGCCCGGCTGAGGCCGCCGGGCCGGCTGTCGGATCGAGTGCCGACGTGTCGGGCGTGCCGGTGCGCAAGCCGCGCACCGTGCCGCGCCCGCGGCGATCAGTCCCAGTCGCGGTGATGGCGATGCTTGCGGTGACGATAGCCGCGATCGCCGTGATCGCGCTCGTACGAGCTGCGCGACATGTTGCCGCCCAGCGCCGCGCCCGCGCCACCGCCGACGGCCGCGCCA
>NZ_VWWG01000220.1:0-8820 GCF_011753085.1 Burkholderia sp. Tr-862 | reverse complement strand
GGGGGGCGCGACCACGGCCTGGACCCTGTTCCCCCTGTGGGCGCCCGCCGGCGGCGCGTCGGGCGCGCGCTCGGGCGAATCCGGATCGTGAGGCGGCGGCGTGTCGTTCGGGTCCTTCGTCATGCGGTTCGTCGTGGATCGGGCAATAAGGTCAGAAAGCGATGCCGAGCGTCAGGTACGGGCGCACGCTGTGGTTGCGCAGCCCGTACGCGACGTCGACGTTGATCGGGCCAACCGGGCTGCGCCAGCGCGCGCCGACGCCGACCCCCGGGTAGAACACCTTCTCGCCCCACGCATCGGTCGCGGTGCCGATGTCGAAGAACGTCGCGGCGCCCCAGTCGCGGTTGAACCAGTGCTGGTATTCGGCGGTGCCCGTCATCAGGTACTTGGTCGGCAGCACGGAGCCGGCGACGCTGTTGCCGATGCTCTGGTAACCATAGCCGCGCACCGAGTTCGAGCCGCCCGCGCGGAACAGCAGCGACGCCGGCACGCCGGTCGAGCTGCCGCTCGTGAACACGCCGCCGAGCTCCGCGCGGAACACGAACAGGTCGCGCTTGCCGATCGGCACGTACTGCTGGCCGCGCGCGTAACCGCGGATGAAGGTCTGGTCGGTCAGCACGCCCTTGATCGCGAAGCCGGCCTCCGCGTGGATCAGGTTGCCCGAGCGCGGGAACAGCGGATCGTCGACGTTGCGGCGCGTCCATGACCACTGCGGCACCAGCGCGCGGCTCGTGGTCGGGCCCGCGCCGTTCTGGTCGAGCCGGTCCTGGTAGTACATCAGCGAGTACGCGTAGTCGATGAACTGGCCGGTGCGCGTGCGCTGCGCGCCGATCCGCGCGCTGTAGATGCGCGTGTCCGACACGTTGGTGTTCGTGTACGACGCGAGCACGCTGTTGGTCCACCCTTTCTTGCCGGGCGGCATCGACAGCTGCACCTGGCCATACTGCTGGATCTGGTCGACCCGGCCCGACACGGTGAACGGCCACGCGGCGCCGAACGTGTCGAGGTACGTATACGAGCCCTGCACGTGCGGGCCCGTGTCGGTCGCGTAGCCGACGCCGCCGCGAATGTTGTTGTACGGAAACTCGCTGACCTTCACATGCACGGGCGTGAGCTCGGGCTTTGACGTGTCGTCGCCGACGTCGATCGCGACGCTCGCGTAGTACGGCGTGTTCTGCAGTTGCCGCTGCAACTCGGTGATCCGCCGCGCGTCGTAGATCTCGCCTTCGGACAGCGGGTTGACGTTCGTGACGATCTTCTCCGGATAGCGGCGCACGCCGTCGACATCAACCTTGCCAATCGTAAATGTCGGGCCGCTGTCGAACGCGACGGCCAGCGTCGCGCGCTGCGTGCGCGGATCGATGCGCGCCTCCGACGACGTGATCTTCGCGCCCAGGTAGCGGCGCGACTGCAACTGCTTGAGCGCCTCGCCCTTTGCGGTGTCCCAGCCGGACTGCGTGAACGGATCGCCGGGCTTCAGCGAGAACGCGAAGCGGGTCGCGGTCTCCTGCTTCGGATCCTCGGTGTCGACGGGCCCCTTGAACGTCAGGTCGACCGTCGACACGACGGTCTGCGGCCCCGGATCGACGGCGACGCGCACGTCGCGCTTGCCGTCGCGCGTGCGCACGTCGGTGCGCACGACCGGCGAAAAATAGCCGGCCGTCGCGGTCAGGTCGCGAACCTGCTGCGGCGTGGCGGTCACGAGGAAGTCGAACTGGTCGTCGGTGATGTCGTCGCGCTTCGCGAAGCGCGCGATGTCGAGATGGGCCTTGAGGAGCTTGCGGATCGAGCGCGGCGCGTCGATGTCGACGTCGTACTTCGCGTAGGCCGGCAATACGACGCACGCGGCGAGACAGCCCACGAGGGCGGCCCGGGCCGCGGCACCGACGCCGCGCCGTGCGCGATCACCCGCGTGACGGGCCGCGCGCGGCCTCGCCTCATGCGCCGGATATGCTTGCTGGTTCGCCTGACCCGCCAAATATGACCTCGCCCTCGGTTGTCATGGTTTCGTGGAAAGCCCTGTATTTGACCACAGGGCAGCGGCCCTGCCCGCGCGGGCGCCGCTTTGACGCTTGCGCGCAACGACGCGCGCGCCCGGCCAGTCATGCCCGGCCAGCCGCGCCGCACGCGCCGGCCAGCGGATTCGACGCGCGATTGCCGCCGGCTGTTCCCCGCGATGCGGTAAAATCCCGCCATCGAGAATCCGGCGCATCGTGCGCCGCCCGAAACGGAAAGCCAAGCCATGCCGTACCAGTCCGACGTCACGCAATTCCTGAATCAGCTCAAGCAACAGAAGCCGACGCTCGAAGCCGAGCAACGCAAGGGCCGTTCCCTGCTGTGGGACAAGCAGCCGATCGACCTCGACGAGCGCGAAGAGCAGCAGGAATCGCGCGTGAAGCAAACGTCCTACGTCTACTACCAGAACTTCTGACGACGTGAGCGCCGCCGACGAGGCCAGCGCCGCCCGGCAGGACGACGCGGTCGCCGCGCCCGCGGGCGCCGATTCGACGCCCGACACGGTAGACGGTGTCGCGGCGTTCGCACGCCTGTACGGCGAGCCGCTCTTCAAGCTGCCGCAGGATCTCTACATCCCGCCCGATGCGCTCGAGATCTTCCTCGAGACGTTCGAAGGTCCGCTCGACCTGCTGCTGTACCTGATCCGCAAGCAGAACTTCAACGTGCTCGACATCCCGATGGCGCAGGTCACCGCGCAGTATCTGGGGTATGTCGACCAGATCCGCACGTCGAACCTCGAGCTGGCCGCCGAATACCTGCTGATGGCCGCGATGCTGATCGAGATCAAGTCGCGCATGCTGCTGCCGGTCAAGAAGGCCGACACCGGCGAGGAAGCCGAGGATCCGCGCGCGGAACTCGTGCGCCGCCTGCTCGAGTACGAGCAGATGAAACTTGCCGCGCAGCGCCTCGACCAGCTGCCGCAGCTCGGCCGCGACTTCCTGCGCGCCGAGGTCTACATCGAGCAGAGCACCACGCCGCGCTTCCCGGACGTCGATTCGAACGACCTGCGCGCCGCGTGGGCCGACGTGCTCAAGCGCGCGAAGCTCGTCCAGCACCACAAGATCTCCCGCGAGGAGCTGTCGGTGCGCGAACACATGAGCCTGATCCTGCGCCGGCTGCAGAATGCGCGCTTCATGGAGTTCGCCGACCTGTTCGACACGTCGCGCGGCGTGCCGGTCGTCGTCGTGAACTTCATCGCGATGCTCGAGCTCGCGCGCGAATCGCTCCTCGAGATCACGCAGGCCGAACCGTTCGCGCCGATCTACGTGCGCCTCGCTTACCTGCCCGCATAAGGCGCGCCGCGCGCCCGCGTCGTCCCCGCACACCGCCACACACCGCATTCCGCCGCCGGGCCCCGCCCGCGCGGCCGGCCAGCGGCACGCCCGATTAAAAAGTGAACGACCGTGCTTTTTTCGATGCGCCCGGCGGCCAAATCCTCTACAATCCGCCGACGCCCGATGCGCCGCCCGCGCGCCGGCGTTCTCCGCTTCGACCCCGACGCCGCTGTTGCGGCGCCAACGCGCGCATGCGCGAGGAACCCGCTACCCGATCATGAAAGTCATCAGCTCGATCCAGGAACTGCGCGACCAGTTGCGCGGCCAGAACCGCACGGCGTTCGTGCCGACGATGGGCAACCTGCACGAAGGTCACCTGTCGCTGATGCGCCTCGCGCGCCAGCACGGCGACCCGGTCGTGGCGAGCATCTTCGTCAACCGGCTGCAGTTCGGCCCGAACGAGGATTTCGACAAATATCCGCGCACGCTGCAGGACGACATCGAGAAGCTGCAGAAGGAAAACGTCTACGTGCTGTTCGCGCCGACCGAGCGCGACATGTATCCGGAGCCGCAGGAGTATCGCGTGCTGCCGCCCGACGACCTCGGCGGGATCCTCGAGGGCGAGTTCCGCCCCGGCTTCTTCGCCGGCGTGTGCACGGTCGTCACGAAGCTGATGTCCTGCGTGCAGCCGCGCGTCGCCGTGTTCGGCAAGAAGGACTACCAGCAGCTGATGATCGTGCGCCGGATGTGCCAGCAGCTCGCGCTGCCGGTCGACATCATCGCGGCCGAGACCGTGCGCGACGAGGACGGCCTCGCGCTGTCGTCGCGCAACCGCTATCTGACGACCGACGAGCGCAAGGAAGCGCCCGAACTCGCGAAGACGCTGCAGCGCGTGCGCGACGGCGTGCTCGGCGGCGAACGCGACCTCGGCAAGCTCGAGCAGACCGCGTGCACGCACCTGGCCGAGCGCGGCTGGGCGCCCGACTACATCTCGATCCGCCGCCGCGCGAACCTGATCGCGCCGAGCGCCGCCGAACTCGAAGCCGGCGAGCCGCTCGTCGTGCTCGCGGCCGCGAAGCTCGGCGCGACGCGCCTGATCGACAACCTGGAAATCTGACGGGCCGCCCGCCCTCGCCTCTCACGCATCACGGAGATACCATGCAGCGCCACATGCTCAAATCGAAGATCCACCGCGCGGCCGTCACGCACTGCGAGCTGCATTACGAAGGCTCGTGCGCGATCGACGAAGACCTGCTCGAAGCGGCGAACCTCGTCGAAAACGAACGGATCGACATCTGGAACATCAACAACGGCGAGCGCTTCTCGACGTACGCGATCAAGGGCGAGCGCGGCAGCGGGATGATCTCGTTGAACGGCTCGGCCGCACGCCGCGCCCAACTCGGCGACCTCGTGATCATCGCGGCGTTCGCGATGGTCGACGAAGCCGAGCTGCAGGCCGGCTGGAAGCCGAAGCTCGTGTTCATCGACGAAGGCAACAAGATCAAGGGCCACCGCGATCACGTGCCGACCCAGAACTGGACCTGATCCAGGCGGCGGCCGGCGTGTCGCGACACGCCGGGTCGCTGTATCGCGGCGCACCGCGCGCCGTGGCGGCCGGTGTCGTGCGGCCGTAGACGTACGAAGGGCCTGATCCGGCGCGATGCCGGATCAGGCCCTTCTTCATTCGACCGGATCGCCGTCGGTTCGCCGCCGCCGGTTCGCCCCGGGTTCGGCCGGTGCGGTCAGGACGCCTTGCCGACCTTCTCCGCTTTCGGCGCGCGGCGCTCGGCCCATTCGACGATCGGCCGCCACTGCTCGAGATCCTTCTCGACGCGGCTCTTCGCGACGTCCCACAGCGTCAGGCCGTGCGCGGCGATCTGCACGTAGTTCTGCGTGTCGCGCACATAACCGAGCACCGGCAGCCCGAGCCCTTCGACGAAACGATGCAGCTGGTCGGACGAGCGCGTGCGCGCGTCGACCCGCATCCCGACGATCCCGACCTCGACGCTGCCCTTGCGCACGGCCTTCTCGCCGGCGAGGCGCTCCAGAAACTGCTGGGTCGCGAGAATATCGAACATCGACGGCTGCAGCGGCACGATCACCTTGTCGGCGAGCTGCAGCGCGACGCTGAGCCGGTTGCCGTGCAGGCCGGCCGGCGTGTCGATCACCGCATATTCGAGGCCGCGCGGCGGCTTCGACGGCGCGTCCGGATCGAGCTCCCACGCCTCGATCGCCGGCAGGCCGGCCGGCCGCAGGTCGAGCCACGCATGCGCGGACTGCTGCCGATCGAGATCGGCGAGCGCGATCCATGCGCCCTGCGCCGCGAAATAGCCGGCAAGATTGGTGGACAGCGTGCTCTTCCCCACGCCGCCCTTCGGATTCGCCACCACGATGACCGTCATGAATTCCCCCAAAAAGCCGCGCGGCGCCTGCCGCCTCGCAGGCGCCGCTCGATTGCGGATACAGGGAGCGATGATATCGGCAAACGGGGGGTCACCGGAACGGGTCGCGCCGATGCCCGCCCTGTTTATGCAGTCCGCGTCGCGGCGCGCGGTGCGCCGAGCGCGAACGCGCCGCCGCCCAGCAGCGCCTGCACGGCCAGCGTGGCCGCCCAGAACGCCGGGTATTCCCAGCCGCCGTGCGGCGACGCGAAGCTCCAGCCGTTCGGCAGATGCGCGGACACCGCGCCGAGCATGAACGGCAGCAGCACGAGCGCGACGATACGCACGCGGAAACCCGCCAGCAGCGCGAGGCCGCCGGCCAGTTCGACGAAGGTCGTCACGTAGGCGAGCCAGCCCGGCAGGCCGATCGACGCGAAGAACTGCGCGGTGCCGGGCAGCGTGAAGACGAACACCTTCTGCGCGACGTGCGCGAGATACAGCACGCCGAGTGCGACACGCAGCAGCGTCGCGCCGAGATCGTTCAGGCGATTGGGGTTCATGGCGAATTCCTTTTGAGTGGCTGAGAATGGATTGCACTCTATTCGAATCGATTCGACCGATAAACACGCGCCAACGCTTTAATTGATTCCTGATAAGAATGAATCGGGCCGTAAAAAAGGGCATGACCGAGCATGCCCTGACGTCCTGTCTCCGATACGCCTGTCAGCCGCCGCTCTTGCCTTGTGAGGCGTCGCCCGAGCCGGTCGGACCGCCGCCTGGTGTGTACGAGTCGCACGCGTGCGCAAGCGCCGACGCGCCCAGCAGCGCCGCGAGCAGCACGCTCAACCACCATCGAGTCTTCATCGTCGCGCTCCTTCGGGCGGACCTCCGCCCACCTGAGTTGTACGCGATTCTGCGCAAAATGCCAGGCCGGCCGCGCCGTGCGTCAGCGGAACTCGGCGTACAGCGCGCGCAGGTCGAGATGCTCGGCGAACGAATCGGCCAGCCGCTCCAGCGACGCTTCGCGCAGCGCCGGATAGTCGATGCGTTCCGCGCCGTCGAGCCCGGCCCACGCGAGCAGTGCCGCGCACGCGTCGGGCGCGTCGAACAGCCCGTGCACGTAGGTCGCGAGGATCTGCCCGTCGGCCGACACCGCGCCGTCCGTGCGCACGCCGCCCGGTGCGTCGCCCGCCGCCAGCGCCAGCGCGGGTGCCGCAAGCGCCGGCCCGCGCGTGTCGCCCATGTGGATCTCGTAGCCGTGCACGGCGGCCGCGCCGGGCAGCGCGAGATGCCCGGTCACGTTCTTCAACGTCTTGTCGGGCTGCAGCGTCGTGTCGAAGTCGAGCAGCCCGAGCCCCGGCACGCTGCCCGGCGCGCCCTCGAGGCCCAGCGGATCGTCGAGCGTGCGGCCGAGCATCTGCATCCCGCCGCAGATGCCGATCACCTTGCCGCCATAGCGCAGGTGCCGGCGGATCACCGCGTCCCAGCCCGCGTCGCGCAGCCACGCGAGATCGCGCTGCACGCTCTTCGAGCCGGGCAGGATCAGCAGGTCGGCGTCCGGCACCGGGCCGCTCTTCCAGTACGTGAACTCGACCTGCGGATGCGCGCGCAGCGGATCGAAATCGGTGTGGTTGCTGATCCGCGGCAGCGCGGGCACCACCACGCGCAGCACGCCGGCGTCGCCGCGCGCGGCGGCGCTGCGTGCCTGCGACGGCAGCATGTCCTCGGCGTCGAGCAGCAGCCCGTGCAGGTACGGCAGCACGCCGAACACCGGCTTGCCCGTCTGCGCGCGCAGCCAGTCGAGGCCCGGTTCGAGCAGCTTGATGTCGCCGCGAAAACGATTGATGACGAAACCGCGCACACGCGCGCGCTCGCTGTCCGACAGGCACGCGAGCGTGCCGACCAGATGGGCGAATACGCCGCCGCGATCGATGTCGGCCACGAGCACGACCGGGCAATCCACGCGTTCGGCGAAGCCCATGTTCGCGATGTCGCCTTCGCGCAGGTTGATCTCGGCCGGGCTGCCCGCGCCTTCGACGAGCACCGTGTCGTAGCCGGCGCGCAGCCGCGCGTACGATTCGAGCACCGCGTCGAACGCGACCGGCTTGTAGTCATGGTACGCACGCGCATCGAGGTTCATGCGCGCCTTGCCGTGAATGATCACCTGCGCGCCGCGATCGCTCGTCGGCTTCAGCAGCACCGGGTTGAAATCGGTATGGGGCGCCACGCCCGCGGCGAGCGCCTGCAGCGCCTGCGCGCGGCCGATCTCGCCGCCGTCGGCCGTCACCGCGCTGTTCAGCGCCATGTTCTGCGGCTTGAACGGCGCGACGCGCGCGCCCGCACGGCGCGCGAGGCGGCACAGGCCCGCGACGAGCGTGCTCTTGCCCGCGTCGGACGTCGTGCCCTGGATCATCAACGTGCCGCGCGGCGGCGCTTCGGGTGCGTTCATCGTGTGCAAGGTCGTGGCGAAGCAAAGGCCGCATTATCGCCCGCGCCGCCGCGCGCGCGCCGTTACAATCACGCGATGATTCCGCACGACCTCACCTTCGTCCTCGGCGGCGCGCGCTCGGGCAAGAGCGCGCACGCCGAGCGGCTCGCCGCCGACAGCGGCCGCTCCGTCACCTATATCGCGACCGCGACGGCGAGCACCGCCGATGCCGAGTTCGAACGGCGCATCGCGCATCACCGCGTGCGCCGGCCGGCCGACTGGGGCTTCGCCGACGCGCCCGTCGACCTCGCCGGCACGCTCGCGCGGCTCGACGATCCGCGCGCGTGCCTGCTCGTCGACTGCCTGACGCTGTGGCTCACGAACCTGCTGTGCCCGCTCGACGGCGACCCGCTCGACGACACGCAGTACGCGGCGCAGGTCGAGCGGCTCGAACACGCGTTGCGCAACGCGCGTGCGATGGTGATCGTCGTCAGCAACGAAATCGGGCTCGGCGTCGTGCCGCTCGGGTCGGTCACGCGCCGCTACGTCGACGAGCTGGGGCGGCTGAACCAGCGCATCGCCGCGCTCGCGACACGCGTGACGCTGCTGGTGGCCGGGCTGCCGCTCGAGCTCAAGGCCGGAGCGCCGTCATGCTGATGCTGTCGCTGCCCGTCGTCGCGATGCTCGCGGTCGCGGCCGCGATCGTCGATCGCATCGTCGA
>NZ_VWWG01000219.1:0-8605 GCF_011753085.1 Burkholderia sp. Tr-862 | reverse complement strand
GCCGCCGGCCGCGAGCGGCACCGGCACCGAGGCCGTCCGCGGCGCGCCTTCGAGATTGCGCGACAGCCCGGCGCGCAGGAACTCGAGCGCCGCGCCGCGCGTGTCGTCGCGGTCGTCGGGGAGCGTCAGCGTGCCGACCGCGAACACCGCGCCGTCGACGTGCGCGGCCTGCATCCGCATCGGCATCGATGCGCCGCCGACCGCGACCGGGTGGTCCTCGACGGTCGGCTTCGCCGGCAGGTCGATCGTATAGCCGGCGTCGTTGTGCAGCGTGCGCCAGTCATAGGATGGCGAGCACGCGGCCAGCGCGGCGCTCACACATGCGAGCGCGGCGAAGTGTCGCAGCGGACGAAAAAGGGGGCGCAACGAATCGATGACTTCCTTCGGCATGGCGGGGATCGAACAGGCAAAACGGCCATTATCCGCCAAGGCTGACACCGGGGATCCGTGGCGGCCGCCGGTGCGTGCCGCGCATTCGCGCTAAAATGAGCGCCGAATTTCGACGTCCTTTGCATCGACCCGCGTCATCGACCGACTCCGAGAGCACCAGATGAACACCACGCCTCCCGCCCAGCGCCGCACCGGCCCCGCCCGCTATATCGTCGCGGCGGTCGTCGTCGCGGCCATCGCCGTTGCCGGCTTCTTTGCGTTCAACGGCAAGTCCAGCGCGCCGGACGCCACGTTCACGCTGTTGTCGGGCCAGAAGGTGTCGACGGCCGGCGACCTGAAGGGCAAGGTCTACCTCGTCAATTTCTGGGCGACGAGCTGCGCGACCTGCATGCAGGAAATGCCGCAGATGGTCGAGACCTACAATCGCTTCAAGGGTCAGGGGCTGGAATTCGTCGCGGTGGCGATGAACTACGATCCCCCGATGTACGTCGCGAACTATGCGCAGACGCGCCAGTTGCCGTTCAAGGTCGCGCTCGACGACGGCAGCGTCGCGAAGCAGTTCGGCAACGTGCAGCTCACGCCGACGACGTTCGTCGTCGACAAGAATGGCAAGATCCTGAAGCGCTACGTCGGCGCACCGCAGTTCGCGGAACTCGACGCGCTGCTCAAGAAGGCGCTCGACAGCAACGCGGCCTGAGCGCCGCCACACGATTCCCCGCTCGCAGGGTGCACGCAGCCCTGCTCCGTACAACGGACCGCCCTGCGGTCCGTTCGTTTTTCAGCGCTCGGTTTCGCCTTTCGCCGACAGCCCGTAGCGCTTCATCTTCTCGTACAGCGTCGCCTTGCCGACATGCAGCCGGTCGGCCGTCGCCGCGACCGCGCCGCCCGTCTGGTTCAGCGCCTGCGCAATCACCGCGCGCTCGAACTGCTCGATGCGCTCCTTCAGCGTCTGGTCGCTCTCGGCATCGTCGCCGTTCGCGCCCGCTTCCTGCGGCATGTCGGCGACGCCGAGCACGAAGCGGTCCGCCGCGTTGCGCAGCTCGCGCACGTTGCCGGGCCAGTCGCGCTGCATCAGGCTCGCGCGCTGCCGGTCGGTCAGCACGGGGGCCGGCCGGCCGTAGCGCACGGCCGCGTCGAGCATGAAGTGCTCGAACAGCGGCACGATGTCCTCGCGGCGCTCGGCGAGCGGCGGGAGCGCGATCGTCACGACGTTGAGCCGGTACAGCAGGTCGCGCCGGAACGTGCCGGCCGCGACGAGCTCGCTCATGTCGCCCTTCGCGGCCGCGACGACGCGGCAGTTCACGCGGATCGGCTGGTTCGAGCCGAGCCGCTCGAGCACGCCGTCCTGCAGCACGCGCAGCAGCTTCACCTGCAGCGCGAGCGGCATGCTTTCGATTTCGTCGAGGAACAGCGTGCCGCCGGACGCATATTCGAGCTTGCCGACGCGGCGCTTCGCGGCACCCGTAAACGCGCCGGGCTCGTAGCCGAACATCTCCGACTCGAACATCGGCTCGGGCAGCGCGCCGCAGTTCACCGCGATGAACGGCTTGTCGCGACGCGGCGACAGCTCGTGCAGGCTGCGCGCGATCAGCTCCTTGCCGGCGCCCGTGTCGCCGTTGATCAGCACCGATGCGTCGGTGGGCGCGACGTTCGCGATCAGCTTGCGCACCTGTTCGATCGCCGGGCTGCGGCCGATGATGCGCGGCGCGACGATGTTCTGCCCGGCCAGCTCGCGCCGCAGCGCATGGTTCTCGAGCACGAGTTCACGCCGCTCGAGCGCGCGACGCACGGTCTCGATCAGCCGTTCGGCCGCGAACGGCTTTTCGATGAAGTCGTACGCGCCGTCGCGCATCGCCTGCACGGCCATCGAGATGTCGCCGTGGCCGGTGACGAGGATCACCGGCACGTCGGGCACGCGCTCGCGGCACTGCGCGAGCAGGTCGAGCCCGCTCGCGCCGGGCAGCCGGATGTCGCTGACGATCACGCCGGCGGTTTCCGCGACGATCGCCTTGTCGGCCGCCTCGGCCGATTCGAACCCGACGACGTCGAACCCCGCGAGCTGGAGGCTCTGCACGCTCGCCCGGCGAACGAGCGCATCGTCTTCGATATAGATCACTTGCAGCCGGTTGGCCATCGTAGTCACTTGCTCCTGACACGCCGCGCGGCGGGAAACGCGCGCGGCTCTCGTTGATGCCGGTCGTGCGGCGAACGGGCCCTAGCGCGAGCCCGCCGGCTCGGACAGGGAGTCCGGATGATGCGTGCGCGTGCGCCGCAGCGTCAAGACGAACAGCGCGCCGCCGGACGGCGCATTGCGCGCGGTCAGCGCGCCGCCCGCGTCGCTCGCGATCGACGACGAGATCGCGAGACCGAGCCCGAGCCCGCGCCCCATTTCCTTGGTCGTGAAGAACGGTTCGAACAGGCGCGGCAGCAGGTCGGGCGCGATGCCCGGGCCGTTGTCGCGCACCTCGATTGCCAGCGTCGCGACCGACACCGCGATCGTCACTTCGATCGCCGGCGCCGCGACACCCGCGACCGCGTCGAGCGCGTTGCCGAGCAGGTTGATCAGCACCTGTTCGAGGCGCAAGTCCTCGCAGCGGGCGACGAGGTCCGGATAATCGCGCGCGAGGTCGAGCGGCGCATCCTGCGCGGGCGACACGGTCGCATCCTGCAGCGTCAGCGTGAGCGCGACGCCGCGCAGCCGGTCGCCGAGCAGCGACAGCACGCTGCGCAGCGCGCGCACGACCAGCGCCTGTTCGTTGCGCGGCTTCGCGCGGCCGACGAACAGCTTCAGCTGGTTGGTGATCTTGCCCATCCGCTCGGTCAGCGCGGCGATCGCCTCGAGGTTCTCCCGCGCGGCCGCCTGCTCGCCGCGATCGAGCAGCACGCGCGTGTTGTCCGAGAAGCTGCGCAATGCCGCGAGCGGCTGGTTCAGTTCATGCGTGATGCCGGCCGCCATCTGGCCGAGCGCGGCGAGCTTGCTCGCCTGGATCAGTTCGTCGTGCGCGGCGCGCAATTCCTGTTCCGCGCGGATCCTCTCGCCGACTTCCTTCTGCAATTGCTCGTTCGCTTCCGACAGGTCGGCCGTGCGTTCCTCGACGCGCCGGTTCAGCTCCGCATACGCCTGCTGCAGCAGCGCGCGGCCGCGGATCATCTCGCGCACGCGAGCACGGCGCATGCGCCAGTAGAACGCGAGCAACGCAACCGACACGAAGCCGAAGCCCGTGACGATGGTCGCGTTGCGCGCATCGGCATCGATCGGTGCGATCGGCGCGAGCGTGACGAGCAGCCAGTCGGGTTCACCGATCCGCCGCTTGCTGGCCAGGAAACGCGGTGCGCGCAGGCCGGGGCCGAGGCGCACGATCTCCGCGTCCGCGCCGAGCACCTGCTCGACGCGCAGCGGCAGCGGCGTGACGGGCTGCTGCGCGTACTGGCGCGTCTCGTAGATCGACGCGGCGACGGGCCCCGTCAACGGATGCAGCGTGTGGTATTTCCACGCGGGCACGGACGACAGGAACACGACGCCGTGATCGTCCGCGACGACGAGCGGTTCGGACGCATCGGCGCCCTGGAACCATTCGAGATTGAGTTTCACGACGACGACACCCACGATCTTGCCGTCGCGCCGCACCGGCTGCGAGATGTAGTAGCCGGGATCGCGCGAGATCGTGCCGATTCCGAAGAAGCGGCCGACCCGGCCGTTCATCGCGTCGAGGAAATACGGACGGAAGCGGTATTCGATCCCGACGAAGCTGTCGGGCGCGCGCCAGTTGCTGGCGGCGACGCACAGGCCGTCCGCGCCGACCACGTAGGTGACGGTCGCGTGCGCGTGTTCGTTGAGGTCTTCGAGATAACGGTTTGCGCGCCCGGTGAAATCGGTGCGCTTCGGCTCGGCGAGCAGGTCCTGCATGTACGGATGGCTGCCGAGCAGATAAGGCAGCGATTCGTAGCGGTCGAGCGTGCTCTTGAGCGCGTTGGTGGTGCGGTCGACCCGCACTGCGGCGTTGCGCTGCAGCTCGGCGACGCCGCGCCGCCACGTGATGGTCCACGTCAGCGCGCACGCCGCCGCGAGCGCTACGGCAAGCACGACGAGGATGAGCAGGCGGCGCTTCACGGACGTGACTTCCTGGCGATGCGGATCACCTATTGTGTCATAGGGCTCCGCATCACCGCCCCGACCGCCCCGGTCGCCGCGCGGCGCGGCGGCCGCGGGCGGTACCGCCGCCTGCTCGTTCATGGTGTCAGACGCCGGCCGCCTCGGTCGTCTTGACTTCGCCGCCGCCGGTCAGCGCCTGGCGCAGCTTGTTGCGGTCGAGCTCCTTCTCCCACGCCGACACGACGACCGTTGCGACACCGTTGCCGACGATGTTGGTCAGCGCACGGCATTCGCTCATGAAGCGGTCGATGCCGAGGATCAGCACCATGCCCGACAGCGGGATCGTCGGCACGACGGCGAGCGTCGCGGCGAGCGTGATGAAGCCCGCACCCGTGACACCGCTCGCGCCCTTCGACGTCAGCATCGCGACCGCGAGCAGCGTGAGCTGCTGCATCCACGTCAGTTCGATGTTGGTCGCCTGCGCGATGAACAGCACGGCCATCGTCATGTAGATGTTGGTGCCGTCGAGGTTGAACGAGTACCCGGTCGGCACGACGAGGCCGACGACCGAACGCGAGCAGCCGGCCTTCTCGAGCTTTTCCATCAGCTGCGGCAGCGCGGCTTCCGACGAGCTCGTGCCGAGCACGATCAGCAGCTCTTCCTTGATGTAGGACACGAAGCGGATGATCGAGAAGCCGGTGACGCGCGCGATCGTGCCGAGCACGACCAGCACGAACACGATCGACGTCAGGTAGAACGTGCCGATCAGCTTGAGCAGCGGCACCAGCGAGCCGACGCCGTACTTGCCGATCGTGAACGCCATCGCGCCGAACGCGCCGATCGGCGCCAGCTTCGTGACGATGTGCACGATGCCGAACAGCACGCGCGTGAGACCGTCGATGAAGTCGGTCACGACCTTGCCGCGCTCGCCGAGGTGCGCGAGCACGCTGCCGAACAGCAGCGCGATCAGCAGGATCTGCAGGATTTCGCCCTGCGCGAATGCATCGACCATCGTGTTCGGGATGATGTGCAGCAGGAAGTCGACGGTCGACTGACCGTGCGCCTTCGCCGCGTACGATGCGACGGCCTTGCCGTCGAGCGTCGCCGGATCGATGTTGAAGCCGACGCCCGGACGCAGGATATGCGTGGCCGCCAGGCCGAGCAGCAGCGCGAAGGTCGACACGACCTCGAAGTACAGCAGCGCCTTGCCGCCGACGCGGCCGACCTTCTTCATGTCCTCCATGCCGGCGATGCCGGTAACGACCGTACAGAAGATGATCGGCCCGATCACCATCTTGATCAGCTTGATGAAGCCGTCGCCGAGCGGTTTCATGTCGGTGGCGAGCGCCGGGTAGAAGTGGCCGAGGATCACGCCGACGATGATGGCGAAAATCACCTGCACATAGAGCACTTTGTAGAAGGGTTTCTTCTTCACGATGGTTCCTGCTGAAGTAGATGAGCCGGTGGAAACGGCGTCACGCGCGCAGGCGAATGTCAGGGGAAAGAACCATTCGCCCGCGCGGCTGCCGTGCCGCAACAAGCGATGCCTCAAGACATCCGACAGGGGAGGAAGGCATTGGTCATCGATTGTCTCCTTGGTTTAATAGTCAGGCCGGGGGACGGCCGTGCTATTCATATCGCAAGGTCGATGCCAGGTTTCCGGAACCCCTCAAGCCGTTGTTTTCATTGTATTTCTCATAATGCGGCAGGCAAGGAAATCCGGGATTCCGGATTTCCGGAAAATATCCGTCCGGCGATCCGGACGGATTCACTCATTCGTCGGACGGATCAGTGCTGCACGGCGCGACTGGCCAGCACGCCCGTCTGCGCGTAGAACTCCTGCTGCGCGAACGCGTCGCGCTCGCGCCGCGCTCGCTCGCTGCGGTCCGCGAGCGAGCCGACGACGATCCCGAAGAACGCGAGCGGCACCGACACGAGCGCCGGGTTGTCGAGGAACACCGGCGCATGCGCGTGGTGCAGCACGTCGACCCACACCGACTTCGACAGCACCGTGAGCGCGACCGCCGACGCGAGGCCGAGGCTGCCGCCGAGCACCGCGCCGCGCGTCGTCATCCCGCGCCAGAAGATCGACATCGCGAGCACCGGGAAATTCGCGCTGGCGGCCACCGCCGCGACGAGGCCGACCATGAACGCGACGTTCACGTGCTCGAACAGGATCGACAACGCGATCGCGATCGCCGACAACCCGATCGTCGCCGCGCGCGAGATGCGCATTTCCAGCCGCTCGTCGGGCTTGCCACGCGCCCACATCTGCGCGTACAGGTCGTGCGAGATCGTGGTCGCGCCGGCGAGCGTCAGCCCGGCGACCACCGCGAGGATCGTCGCGAACGTGACGGCCGCGATGAAGCCGTAGAACCAGTTGCCGCCGACCGCCTGCGCGAGCTTCACCGCGACCATGTTCGAGCCGCCGAGCAGGTCGTGCGTCAGGTTGAACGTGCCGTTCGCGCCGAGCCGGAAGAATTCCGGATGCTGCGCGAGCAGCACGATCGCCGAAAAGCCGATCACGAAGGTCAGCAAATAGAAGTAGCCGATGAAGCCCGTCGCGTACAGCACCGACTTGCGCGCCTCCTTCGCGTTCGGCACCGTGAAGAAGCGCATCAGGATGTGCGGGAAGCCGGCCGTGCCGAACATCAGCGCGATGCCGAGCGACAGCGCGTTGGCCGGATCGCGGATCAGCTTGCCGGGGCCCATGATCGACAGCGCGCCCGGATGCACGGCCACCGCGCGGCGGAACATCTCGTCGACGCTGAAGCCGAATTCCCCGAGCGCGAGCAACGCGAGCAGCGTCGCGCCGCACAGCAGCAGCACGGCCTTGATCACCTGCACCCAGGTGGTCGCGGTCATCCCGCCGAAGAACACGTAGACGACCATCAGCACGCCGACGATCAGCTCGGCCGTGCCGTACGACAGCCCGAACAGCAGCTGGATCAGCTTGCCCGCGCCGACCATCTGCACGACCAGGTACAGCACGACGATCGTCAGCGCGTTCGCGGACGTCAGCAGCCGGATCGGCCGCTGCGCGAAGCGGTACGCGACCACGTCGACGAACGTGAACTTGCCGAGATTGCGCAGTGGCTCGGCGATCAGGAACATCACGAACGGCCAGCCGACCAGGAAGCCGATCGAGTAGATCAGCCCGTCGAAGCCGAACATGAACACCATCCCCGAGAGCCCGAGGAACGACGCGGCCGACATGTAGTCGCCCGCGATCGCGAGCCCGTTCTGCAGCCCGGTGATGCCGCCGCCGGCCGTGTAGAAGTCGCGCGTCGAGCGCGTGCGGCGCGCGGCCCAGCGCGTGAGCGCGAGCGTCGCGAACACGAACGCGAAGAACATCGCGATCGCGACCGGGTTCAGCTCGACCTTGTCGGGCATCGGGCCCGCGACGGAGGTCGCGTGCGCGGCGGAGGAAACGAGAACGGCCAGCGCGCCGAGCGCGCTCGAAGTGAGTCGCATGGGGGCCTCCATCAGGAACGCTGCAGGATCGCGGCGACGCGGCGGTCGAACGCACGGTTCGCGCGCAGCACGTACCACGCGGTCAGGCCGATCGCGACCAGGATGATCGCGACGCCCGCGACGATCCCGACCGTGGTCGTCGCGCCGCGGTACAGCGGCGCGGCCAGCACGTGCGGCGCGAGCGCGACGAGCAGGATGAAGCCGTAGTAGGTGGCGATCATCAGCGCCGTCAGCGTGAAGCTGAAGCGGCGCCGCGCGCGCACGAGCTGCTGGTAGTCACGGCACGCCGTGACCGATTCGATGACGGAAAGCTCCATGGTGTCT
Source organism: Burkholderia sp. Tr-862 (assembly GCF_011753085.1). NCBI lineage: Bacteria > Pseudomonadati > Pseudomonadota > Betaproteobacteria > Burkholderiales > Burkholderiaceae > Burkholderia > Burkholderia sp. Tr-862. The sequence continues at coordinate 324 of NZ_VWWG01000219.1, read as the reverse complement.
CCTCCTGTCGACCAGAGTTAGTGCTTTAGCACTTACTCTGGTCCCATGCTTTGCGGTCGACCAGAGTTAGTGCTTTAGCACTTGCTCTGGTCCCATGCTTCGCGGTCGACTGGTGTTGGTGCTTTAGCGCCTACTCCAGTCCCCGCAGGGCAACCGCCTCGTCATTGCGAGGGGTGTCTGGTGGATGGCCGGCGCGTCGACTGCTCCGCCCGCGCCGCGGCGGCAAAAGTGATCTATACGATGCGATCCGCGCGCAGCCGCGCCAGCTCGTCTCCCGACAGCCCGAGCCAGCCACCGAGCACGTCGTCGGTATCGGCGCCGAGA
>NZ_VWWG01000020.1:0-66017 GCF_011753085.1 Burkholderia sp. Tr-862 | reverse complement strand
GTCTGTTGTGGGCTGCGTCGCTGACCGGCGTCGACGGCAAGCCGGCGTCGCTCGCCTCCTTCAAGGGCCAGAAGGTCGTGGTCAATTTCTGGGCGTCGTGGTGCGGCCCGTGCGTCGAGGAGATGCCGGAGCTCGTCGCGCTGTCGCATCAATACAAGCAGAAAGGCATCCGCTTCATCGGGATCGGCGTCGATTCCGACCAGAACGTGAAGAACTTTCTCCAGAAGGTGAAGGTCGACTATCCGGTTTTCGTCAGCGGTTATGCGGGCGCCGATCTGGCCCGTAATTTCGGAAATACGGCCGGCGCGCTGCCATTCACGGTCGTCATCGACGAAACCGGCAAGATTCGCGAGACAAAATTAGGACAAATCCAACCGGCCGAGCTGAGAAAGACCCTCGACGCGTTGTGATCGTCCTGAACGGCCGCCCGCACGTTGGCGGCGATTTGTGCGTCGATCGCCGCAATTTCGCGTGAATTCGCCGATACTTTGCCGCCCCACCGGTAATTCTTGCAGGTCCGGCGCGCCCGGCCGTTCGGCAAAACTAGACAAATTTCTCTAAATAGCGCTAAAGTTCGCGCAATTCCGCAGAAATAGAAGCGACCATGACACGATTGCTGGTGCTGCACGGCCCCAACCTGAACCTTCTCGGCACCCGGGAACCGGAGGTGTACGGCCGCGTCACGCTCGCGCAGATCGATCAGGCGCTTGCCGCGCGGGCGCAGGAAGCCGGCACCGAACTGTCGTCGTTCCAGAGCAACCATGAAGGCGCGCTCGTCGACCGCATCCAGGCCGCGCGGCAGGAACAGACCGATTTCATCCTGATCAATCCCGCCGCGTATACGCACACCAGCGTCGCGATCCGGGACGCGATCGCCGGCGTAGGCATCCCGTTCGTCGAGATTCATCTGTCGAACGTGCACCGCCGCGAAGCGTTCAGGCATCACTCCTACTTTTCCGACCAGGCCGAAGGCGTCATCTGCGGGCTCGGCTGGAAAGGTTATCTGTACGCGCTCGAGTACGCGCTGGACAAGCTGCAAGGCGCGTCGCGCGGCTGATTTCGCGATCTAGATTCAGCGCCGGCTCCTAACCGGCGCTTTCACGTATTGAAAGGGGAATTCCCGATGGATCTTCGTAAGCTGAAAACTCTGATCGACCTCGTTTCCGAATCCGGCATCTCCGAGCTGGAAGTCACGGAAGGTGAAGGCAAGGTGCGCATAGTCAAGAACGCGCCGCCGGTCTACGTGCAGCAGACGGCTGGGTTTGCCCCGCAGGTCAGCGCGCCCGCTCCGTCGGCCGCGCTGCCGACCGACGGCGCCGCCGCGCCGGCCGCAGGCGCGGCAGCCGCACCGGCCGTCCCGCAGGGCCACGTCGTGACGTCGCCGATGGTCGGCACGTTCTATCGCGCACCGTCGCCGGGCGCCGACCCGTTCGTCCAGGTTGGCGACACGGTCAAGGAAGGCCAGACGATCTGCATTATCGAAGCGATGAAGCTGCTCAACGAGATCGAGTCGGACAAGGCCGGCGTGATCAAGGAAATCCTCGTCGAGAACGGCCAGGCCGTCGAATACGGCCAGCCGCTTTTCGTGATCGGCTAAGCCCGCCGCGCGGCCTTGCCGGCCGCGCGCCGCCGATGCTCGCCAGGCGCCGTTCGCGCGCCCCTCGAAGAGACGAATACTCGCTATGTTTGAAAAAATCCTCATTGCCAACCGCGGTGAAATCGCGCTGCGCATTCAGCGCGCGTGCCGCGAACTCGGCGTCAAGACGGTGGTTGTCTACTCGGAAGCCGACAAGGAAGCCAAGTACGTGCGCCTCGCGGACGAAGCCGTCTGTATCGGTCCCGCCCCGTCGAACCTGAGCTACCTGAACATGCCCGCGCTGATCAGCGCCGCGGAAGTCACCGATGCCGAGGCGATTCACCCCGGCTACGGCTTCCTGTCGGAGAACGCCGATTTCGCGGAGCGCGTCGAGCAGTCGGGCTTCACGTTCATCGGGCCGCGCCCGGAAACGATCCGCATGATGGGTGACAAGGTCACCGCGAAGCAGACGATGATCAAGACCGGCGTGCCGTGCGTGCCGGGCTCGGAAGGCGCGTTGCCGGACGATCCGAAGGAGATCGTCAAGATTGCGCGCACGATCGGCTATCCGGTCATCATCAAGGCAGCGGGCGGCGGCGGCGGGCGCGGAATGCGCGTCGTGCACACCGAGGCCGCGCTCGTCAACGCGGTCAACATGACCCGCGAGGAAGCCGGCCGTGCGTTCGGCAACCCGCAGGTGTACATGGAGAAGTTCCTCGAGAACCCGCGCCACATCGAAATCCAGGTGCTGTCGGACGCGCACAAGAACGCGATCTGGCTCGGCGAGCGCGATTGTTCGATGCAGCGCCGTCACCAGAAGGTGATCGAGGAAGCGCCGGCGCCCGGCATTCCGCGCCGCCTGATCGAGCGCATCGGCGACCGCTGCGCGGACGCGTGCAAGAAGATGGGCTACCTCGGCGCGGGCACGTTCGAATTCCTGTACGAGAACAACGAGTTCTACTTCATCGAGATGAACACGCGCGTGCAGGTCGAGCACCCGGTGTCCGAGATGATCACGGGCGTCGACATCGTGCAGGAACAGATCCGCATCGCGGCCGGCGAGAAGATCGCACTGCGCCAGCGCGACATCCAGTTCCGCGGACATGCGATCGAATGCCGGATCAACGCGGAAGATCCGTTCAAGTTCACGCCGTCGCCGGGCCGGATCACGTCGTGGCATACGCCGGGCGGCCCCGGCGTGCGCGTCGACTCGCATGCGTACAATGGCTATTTCGTGCCGCCGAACTATGATTCGATGATCGGCAAGCTGATCACCTACGGCGCGACACGCGACCAGGCGATCCGCCGGATGCGCATCGCGCTGTCGGAAATGGTCGTCGAAGGCATCCACACGAACATTCCGCTGCACCGCGAGCTGATGATCGACTCGAAGTTCGTCGAAGGCGGCACCAGCATCCACTATCTCGAACACCGGCTCGCCCAGAAGCAGCAGGTCGCACCGGAAGAAGCGTAAGCATGAGCTATCGCGAACTCGTCGTCGAACTGGCCCGTGAGCATGCGGAGGCGCTGTCCGACGCGCTGCTCGAACTCGGCGCGCTGTCGGTGTCCGTCGAAGATGCCGACGCCGACACGCCCGACGAACAGCCGCTCTTCGGCGAGCCGGGCCTGGTTCCCGATCGCACCGCGTGGCAGCACTCGCGCGTGATCGCGCTGCTGTCGCCCGATCACGAGCCGGCCGTGCTGCTCGCGGCGGCCGTGAACGAAATCGGCGTCGCCGAGACGCCGAAGTTCGACGTGCGCGAAGTCGAGGAACAGGACTGGGTGCGGCTCACGCAGTCGCAATTCGAGCCGATTCCGATCGGCGAGCGGATCTGGGTCGTGCCGTCGTGGCACGACGCGCCCGACCCCAACGCATTGATCCTCGAACTCGACCCCGGTCTCGCCTTCGGCACCGGCAGCCACCCGACCACGCGCCTGTGCATGGAATGGCTCGAACAGTCGGTGAAGCCCGGCCAGTCGGTACTCGATTACGGCTGCGGCTCGGGCATTCTCGCGATCCTCGCGCGGAAATGCGGGGCGAACCCCGTGGTGGGCATCGACATCGATCCGCAGGCGGTCGAGTCGGCGCGGCAGAACAGCGAGCGCAACCATGCGGAAGTCACGTACGGGCTGCCTGACGCGTGCCCGGCCGGCGAATTCGACATCGTCGTCGCGAACATCCTGTCGAACCCGCTGAAGCTGATGGCGTCGATGCTCGCATCGAAGGTGAAACCGGGCGGGCGCATCGCGCTGTCGGGCGTGCTCGCGCGCCAGGCGGACGAAGTCGCGGCCGTCTATGCGCGCTACGTCGACATCTCGGTCTGGCGCGAACACGAAGGTTGGGTATGCCTAGCGGGAACCCGGCGCGAAAGCCATTAGAATAGCGCTGTCCTTCACTCTGGCCAGCAGGCCGCCCGGCTCGACATGCTTCTTGCGACGCGCTGCCCTCATTGCGAAACCGTCTTCCGGCTGCAGCAGGAACAGCTCTCGCTGCATGACGGGCTCGTGCGCTGCGGACACTGCCACCAGGTCTTCAACGCATCGCAGTCGCTCGTACCTGATCCGGCGCTGACCGAAGCGGCACCGGCCGGGCCGGACGCCGCCGCCCCGCAACACGACGCCGCACCGGCGCGGCTCTTCGCCACCGACGCCCCGGTCGAGCCGGCGTCCGATATCGACTACAAGCCGGAAGGCTGGGACATGTGGGCGCCGTGGCTCGATGCCGGCGTCGATCCATCCTTGCAGCACACCGTGCAGACCGTACGCGCCGAGCCGCTGGTGCCGCTCGCGCTGCCGGCCATGGAGGCCGGTGTCGTTCGCCTGTCCGGCACGCCCGCACCGATTGCCTCCGCCCCTGCCGAGCTGCACGCCGCGGTCACGCAACCGGCCGAACCGGATGCGACGCTGCCCGAAACCGACGCATCGGGCACGTCGCTCGTCGCGCCGACTGCCGAGCCCGACCTGCGCGAACCGCGCTTCGTCGCGCACACGCCCTCGGTCGAACAAGCCGCAGCGGAGCCCGCCGAACCGGTTGGCAACGCGCGCTTCGCGGTGCCCGACGACGAGCACGCACCGCGCGAACCGCGCTTCGCGTTCAGGCCGGCGCAAGCCGTATCCGAACCCGAACCCGAATCCGGACCCGACACCCACGCCGACAAACGCGTGCCCGCACCGACCGCGGCCGCCAGCGAACCGGCCATCCAACCGGCCGCCCAACCGGTCGTACCGTTCCCCGCCGCCCTAACCGATGACGACCGCCCGCATTTCGCCGTGACGCGCGAGACGCGGGAGACGGGTGCGCCGCAGCGACGCGGGATGCTCGGCGGCTTTTTCGGCGGGCTCGTCGCCGTGGCGCTCGCGGCGCTGCTCGTCGCGCAACTCGCGTGGTGGCAGCGCGAAACCGTGATGATCTACTGGCCCGTCACGCAGGGCTGGTTCCGGCAGGCATGCGCGCCGCTCGGCTGCAAGCTCACGCCGCCGCGCGCGATCGACGGCCTGCGGCTCGACGCGACCGACCTGCGCCAGATCGACGGCCCGCGCATGCTCGAGCTGAAGGTGCCGCTGACGAACCGCTACCACGTCGCGCTCGCCTACCCGTCGCTCGAGCTGACGCTGCTCGACGACACGAATCACGTGACCGTGCGCCGCGTGCTCGCGCCGCGCGACTACGTGCGCCCGGGCACGCCGATCGACGCCGGGCTGCCGCCCGGCACGACGCAGACGATGGTCGTCCGTCTCGACACGAACGGCATGCCCGCCTCGAATTTCCGCGTCCAGATCTTCTATCCGTGACGCCCCGCGGCGCGCGCATGCGCGCCGTCTCAACCCGCGCGCCGAAGCGGCGCGCTATTTCGGAGCACGAACATGAGCAAAGTTACGCTGGGTGGCAACCCGATCGATCTCGCCGGCACGTTCCCGGCCGTCGGCTCGCAAGCCCCCGACTTCAAGCTGGTCGGCAAGGACCTCGCCGATCTGTCGCTCGCCAGCTTCGCCGGCAAGCGCAAGGTGCTGAACATCGTCCCGAGCCTCGACACGCCGACCTGCGCGACGTCGACCCGCAAGTTCAACGAAGCCGCGTCGTCGCTCGACAACACGGTCGTGGTCGTCGTGTCCGGCGACCTGCCGTTCGCCGCCACGCGCTTTTGCACGACCGAAGGCCTCGCGAACGTCGTGACGGCTTCGACGTTCCGCGGCGGCCGCGCATTCGCGAACGCCTACGGCGTCGACGTGACGAGCGGCCCGCTGAACGGCCTGACGGCCCGCGCGGTCGTCGTGCTCGACGCCCAGGACAAGGTGATCCACGCGCAACTCGTCGACGAAATCAAGGACGAGCCGAACTACGACGCAGCGCTCGCCGCACTGAAGTAATCCGCTGCCACCCGACCCTGCCGCGCGAGGCCGGACGGCCTCCGCGCACCGGTTGGGTGGCCGCTCCCCTTTGCTCTCTACAGGAACGCACGCCTTGACTACGCTGATTTGCGGCTCGCTCGCCTACGACAACATCATGACCTTCGAAGGCCGGTTTCGCGAGCACATCCTGCCCGACCAGGTTCACCTTCTGAACGTGAGCTTCCTCGTGCCGACGATGCGTCGCGAATTCGGCGGTTGCGCGGGGAACATCGCTTACGCGCTGCACATGCTCGGCGGCGACGCGCGCATCATGGCGACGGTCGGCGCGAACGACGCCGATCGCTATCTCGAGCGTCTCGACAGCCTCGGCCTGTCGAAGGCCAGCGTGCGCGTGGTGCCCGACACGCACACCGCGCAGGCAATGATCACGACCGATCTCGACAACAACCAGATCACCGCATTCCACCCGGGCGCGATGATGGTGTCGCACCTGAACCGCGCGGACGAAGTGGCGGGCGTGAAGCTCGGCATCGTCGCGCCGGACGGCTTCGACGGGATGGTCCAGCACGCCGAGCAATTCGCGAAGGCCGGCGTCCCGTTCATCTTCGATCCGGGCCAGGGCCTGCCGTTGTTCGACGGTGCGACGCTGCGCCGCATCATTGAACTCGCGACCTTCGTCGCGGTCAACGACTACGAGGGCAAGCTCGTCAGCGACAAGACGGGCTGGTCCGAACAGGAAATCGCCAGCCGGGTTCAGGCGCTGATCATCACGCGCGGCGAGCACGGCTCGACTATTCTTCACAAAAACGGCGAAGAACAGATTCCGGTCGTGCAAGCAGAACGTGTCGTGGATCCGACCGGCTGCGGCGACGCCTTTCGGGGCGGCCTGCTGTACGGCATCGAGAACGGCCTCGACTGGGCAACCGCGGGCCGCCTCGCGAGCCTGATGGGCTCGATCAAGATCGCCCACCAGGGGCCCCAAACTTACGCACTGACGCGCGCCGAAATCGACGCGCGCTTCGAGGCTGCCTTCGGGTACAGTCTCAAATGAATATTGTGGGAGAGCAAAGATGTTGACCAAAAAAACCCTCACGCTCGCGGCCATGCTGACGGCCACGCTGACGCTCGCCGGCTGCTTCACGGCGCCGGGCTCGGCGGATGTCTATAGCGTCGGCCAGGCGCAGCGCGAGCAGACCGTCCGCATGGGCACGGTCGAAAGCGTCCGCGCAGTGCGCATCCAGTCCGACGGCGGCGGCAGCGCGATCGGCACGCTCGGCGGCGGCGCGCTCGGCGCGGTCGCGGGCAGCGCGATCGGCGGCGGCAAGGGGTCGATCCTGACGGCCATCGCGGGCGGCCTCGTCGGCGCGGTCGCGGGCAACGCGGTCGGCGAAAACCTCGGCACGGCGAACGGTGTCGAAATCACCGTGCGCCTCGATAACGGCGACCTGCGCTCGATCACGCAGGCGGCAAGCGGCGAAATGTTCCGCGCCGGCGAGCGTGTGCGACTGCTGTCGAGCGGCGGCGTCACGCGCGTCACGCACTAACGAGCATCCTCAGCACGCGGCGCAAGCCGCGGTCGAACGCATGTGCGAAGCTGCACATGCGTTTTTTTTCGTCCGCCATTCGCTGCCGGCCGCCGGTCAGCACTTCGATGAATACGGACGAAAAAAATCCCGCCACCTGAGCCAGATGGCGGGATCGATTGAGTAGCGCTACTCAACCCACGGACACCACATGAGTGTCCGGGTGGTACTGGCCAGCCGCGATTACGGACGGCTACCGGTCGGGAACGGCCATGCCGCTGCCGGGTTGAGCGCGGTCTTCACGCCCGATGCCGGCGCAACCGATGCGGTCGACGCGGTGGTTGCCGGTGCAGCCTTCTTCACGACGGCCTTCTTCGGTGCAGCGGCCTTCTTCGGAGCAGCAGCCTTCTTCGCCGGGGCAGCAGCCTTCGGTGCGGCAGCCTTCTTCGCAGGGGCAGCCTTCTTGGCAGGCGCAGCCTTCTTCGCAGCGGCCTTCTTCGCAGGCGCAGCCTTCTTGGCGGCAGCCTTCTTCGCCGGCGCTGCCTTCTTCGCAGCAGCCTTCTTCGCCGGTGCGGCCTTCTTCGCAGCAACCTTCTTCACTGCGACCTTCTTGGCTGCAACCTTCTTCGCAGCGGCCTTCTTCGCCGGCGCGGCCTTCTTCGCGGCAACCTTCTTCACCGCGACTTTCTTGGCAGCGACCTTCTTGGCTGCAACCTTCTTCGTTGCGACCTTCTTAGCTGCAACCTTCTTCGCAGCGGCCTTCTTCGCCGGTGCTGCCTTCTTCGCGGCAACCTTCTTCACCGCGACCTTCTTCGCAGCAACCTTCTTCACTGCGGCAGCCTTCTTGGCCGGAGCAGCCTTCTTCGCAACGGTCTTCTTGGCAGCAACCTTCTTCGCAGCCGGTTTTTTCTTGGCAGTAGCCATGTTGTTCTCCTTCAGGTTCAGATGAGAGTCAGTTCAAACTACACCCTTCGTCAAAACCCGCTTCCCGCGGACGCTGTTCAGGACGTGCGCTTCGAAGCGGGCTATTCATCGGCGTACGCAGATACCGCGCGCTTACGCTAATGAATACGGTATGGCGCGCGTGACCCCATGGCCTCGCGCGCCAAATCAAGTCGGTAGCCGGCGCACCTCGCGCCGCTACCCCTAATCGCTTGATCAAGCGGACCGCCACACGGCCGTCCGCTTTTTCCGGAGGGAAGTTTGCCCATCCCACTGAAGGGTTCGCAAAGTGCCGATCATGTCGTTGGGCCGTTAAGGCACCGGGCATGCTTTGCATCAGGCGTTCTTGCTCCTAAACCTTGGGCCGGGGCCGAGAGGCCGCCGGCTGCTCCATCATGTGACGAGTTCGCTGCTGCGGGTTATTCCCAGGACAGCGCGCCACCCGTCTGATACTCGATCACACGCGTCTCGAAGAAGTTGCGTTCCTTCTTCAGGTCGATCATCTCGCTCATCCACGGGAACGGGTTTTCCTCGTTCGGGTACAGCGGATCGAGGCCGATCTGCTGGCAACGGCGGTTGCTGATGAAGCGCAGATAGCTCTTGAACATCGACGCGTTCAGGCCCAGCACGCCGCGCGGCATCGTGTCCTCGGCGTAGCGGTATTCGAGTTCGACAGCCTGCTTGAACAGCTCGCGGATCTCGGCGCGGAATTCCGCGGTCCAGAGATGCGGGTTCTCGAGCTTGATCTGATTGATCAGGTCGATGCCGAAATTGCAGTGCATCGACTCGTCGCGCAGGATGTACTGATATTGCTCTGCAGCACCCGTCATCTTGTTCTGGCGGCCGAGCGCGAGGATCTGCGTGAAGCCCACATAGAAGAACAGGCCTTCCATGATGCAGGCGAACACGATCAGCGACTTCAGCAGCTTCTGGTCCGCTTCGAGCGTGCCGGTCTTGAAGGCCGGATCCGTCAGCGTGTGGATGAACGGGATCAGGAATTCGTCCTTCGCGCGGATCGACGTGACCTCGTGGTACGCGTTGAAGATCTCGCCTTCGTCGAGACCGAGCGATTCGACAATGTATTGATACGCGTGCGTGTGGATCGCCTCTTCGAACGCCTGGCGCAGCAGGAACTGCCGGCACTCGGGCGCCGTGATGTGGCGGTACGTGCCGAGCACGATGTTGTTCGCGGCGAGCGAATCGGCCGTCACGAAGAAGCCGAGGTTGCGCTTGACGATGCGGCGCTCGTCCTCGGTCAGACCGTTCGGGTCCTTCCACAGTGCGATGTCGCGGGACATGTTGATTTCCTGCGGCATCCAGTGGTTCGCGCAACCCGCCAGATACTTTTCCCACGCCCACTTGTATTTGAACGGCACCAGCTGATTGACGTCAGTCTGGCCGTTGATGATGCGCTTGTCCGCAACGTTGACCCGCGCTTCCGAACCGCCAGCGGGAACAGCCGATGCTTGCGGCGGCACCGCAAGATCGCCTTCGAAAATGTCGCGGACCTGATGGGCGGCAGGCGCTGCCGCCTGCATTCCGACAGCCATCCCTGCGGAGGTGCGCAACGCGTTCTGCTGCGCTCCGCTCGCGGGGGTTACGGCAGTCTTCTCGTCATCCCAGTTGAGCATAAATTCTCACCATCAATTTAGAACGGTTTGTACCATCTTTTCCTGAGCGATAAAAGGGTTCGCTCACGAAAAATCCTTTTTTCGATTCGCGTTGCGACCTCGATACAACACTTTGAGCAACGCATCGTCGTTCATGCAGCGCGCGACGCGTGTCGCACGTGTATCGCGAGGTGCGCTCGACGCATCGAACGCTGATCGAAACGCGACGTCGTCGGGGATGTTTCGATCGCTCGTCACTGCCTGCAACGCGAGTGTCGCGTTACAGATTCCTTATCATTTTTTTAGTTGAGAGCGGCGCACACTTCAACCTCGATCGGTTGTCATGCGCGCCGCACGAACCTCAGGTCATACGCGCTGCGTTACTGGCAGGCTTCGCACTCGTCGAAACCCGCATCGCCCGGACGCATCGTGCACACCGGACCGTCTGCTTCGACCGGCGCCAGCGCCGCTGCCGCATTGACCGCGCCCGACGATGCATCGCCGCCTGCCGCACCGAAGCCGCCTGCCGCGCCTTGCGCGCCGCCGCTGCTCGAGCCGCCGCCTGCACCGCCCGTCGGCACTGCGTTCAGCGCGCCGTGCGCGACCGTCGACTTCTCGACGTGCGTCGCCGCCATCGTGCGGAGGTAGTAGGTCGTCTTCAGACCGCGCAGCCACGCGAGCTTGTAGACCTCGTCGAGCTTCTTGCCCGACGCGCCGCCCATGTAGATGTTCAGCGACTGCGCCTGGTCGATCCACTTCTGGCGACGCGATGCCGCTTCGACCAGCCACGTCGGGTCGACTTCGAACGCGGTCGCGTAGATCGCGCGGAGGTCGGCCGGGATGCGGTCGATGCGCGACAGCATGCCGTCGAAGTACTTCAGGTCGGCGACCATCACTTCGTCCCACAGGCCGCGTTCCTTCAGGTCGCGAACGAGGTACTCGTTGACCACCGTGAACTCGCCCGACAGGTTCGACTTCACGTACAGGTTCTGGAAGGTCGGCTCGATGCACGCCGACACGCCGATGATGTTCGAGATCGTCGCCGTCGGCGCGATCGCGACGCAGTTCGAGTTGCGCATGCCGTGTGCCGCGATCCGCGAGCGCAGCGTCGTCCAGTCGAGCGACGCCGACGTGTCGACCTCGACGTAGCCGCCGCGTGCTTCCGTCAGCAGCTTCAGCGTGTCCTGCGGGAGGATGCCGCGATCCCACAGCGAGCCGCGGTAGCTCGAGTAGCGGCCGCGTTCCTCGGCCAGCTCGGTCGACGCGTAGTACGCGTAGTAGCAGACCGCTTCCATCGAACGATCGGCGAACTCGACCGCCGCGTCCGACGCGTACGGCGTGCGCAGCAGGTGCAGGCAGTCCTGGAAACCCATGATGCCCATGCCGACCGGACGGTGCTTCAGGTTCGAGTTACGGGCCTTCGGCACCGCGTAGTAGTTGATGTCGATCACGTTGTCGAGCATGCGCATCGCGACGCTGATCGTGCGCTTGAGCTTGTCGTGGTCGAGCGCGTAGCTGCCGTCGGCCTGCTTCACCAGGTGGGCGACGAGGTTCACCGAGCCCAGGTTGCACACCGCGATTTCGGTGTCGCTCGTGTTCAGCGTGATTTCCGTGCACAGGTTCGACGAATGGACGACGCCGACGTGCTGCTGCGGCGAACGCACGTTGCACGGATCCTTGAACGTGATCCACGGGTGGCCCGTTTCGAACAGCATGCCGAGCATCTTGCGCCAGAGTTGCTGCGCCGGGATCTTCTTGAACAGCTTGATCTCGCCGCGCGCGACCTTGTCTTCGTAAGCCGTGTAAGCCGCCTCGAACTCCGCGCCGAACTTGTCGTGCAGGTCCGGGCAGGTCGACGGCGAGAACAGCGTCCAGTCGGTGCCTTCCATCACGCGCTTCATGAACAGGTCGGGAATCCAGTTCGCCGTGTTCATGTCGTGCGTGCGGCGGCGATCGTCGCCGGTGTTCTTGCGCAGCTCGAGGAACTCCTCGATGTCGAGGTGCCACGATTCGAGGTACGCGCACACCGCGCCCTTGCGCTTGCCGCCCTGGTTGACCGCGACGGCCGTGTCGTTGACGACCTTCAGGAACGGCACCACGCCTTGTGACTTGCCGTTCGTGCCCTTGATATGCGAGCCGAGCGCACGCACGCGGGTCCAGTCGTTGCCGAGACCACCGGCGAACTTCGACAGCAGCGCGTTTTCCTTCAGCGCTTCATAGATGCCGTCGAGGTCGTCCGCGACCGTCGTCAGGTAGCACGACGACAGCTGCGAGCGGTGCGTGCCCGAGTTGAACAGCGTCGGCGTCGAGCTCATGAAGTCGAAGCTCGACAGCACGTTGTAGAACTCGATCGCGCGCGTTTCGCGGTCGATCTCGTTCAGCGACAGGCCCATCGCGACGCGCATGAAGAATGCCTGCGGCATTTCGATGCGGGCGCCTTCGACGTGCAGGAAGTAGCGGTCGTATAGCGTCTGCAGGCCGAGGTAGCCGAACTGCAGGTCGCGGTTCGCGTCCAGCGCTTCGCCGAGACGCTTCAGGTCGAACTGCAGCAGCTTGTCGTCGAGCAGGCCGGCATCGACGCCGCGCTTCAGGAACTGCGGGAAGTATTCCGTGTAGCGGGTCGACATCTCGGCCTGGAGCACTTCCTCGCCGAGGATCTCGCGGCGGATCGTGTGCAGCAGGATGCGGGCCGTGACCTGGCTGTACGCCGGGTCCTTTTCGATCATCGTGCGCGCCGCGAGGATCGCCGAGTCGTAGACCTGGCTCATCGGCACGCCGTCGTACAGGTTCTTCACCGTCTCCGCGACGATCGGCTCAGGGTTAACCGCAGCGCCGAGACCGGCGCATGCCGACACGATCAGCTCGCGCAGCGCGTTCATGTCGAGCGGGCGCGTGACGCCGTTGTCGACGACGTTGATGCCCGCGCTCGCCTCGCCGCCCGCTGCCGCCGCTTCTTCGCCCGCATGCTGGCGCTCGAGGTGGCGCTTCTCGCGATACAGCACGTACGCACGCGCGACGTTGTGCTCGCCGCCGCGCATCAGCGCGAGTTCGACCTGGTCCTGGATGTCTTCGATATGGAACGTACCGCCGTTCGGACGGCTGCGCACGAGCGCGCGCACGACGCTGTGCGTGAGCTGCTCGACCTGCTCGCGCACGCGCGCCGATGCCGCGCCCTGCCCGCCGTTGACGGCCAGGAAAGCCTTGGTCACCGCGATCGCGATCTTCGAAGGCTCGAACGAGACTACGCTGCCGTTGCGGCGGATCACCTTGTAGTCGGCGAACGTGGCCTGCGGCGCGAGCGCCTTCGCGCCCTGTTCGGTCCCGCCGAGCGGACGGCTCGAGGCGCTCTCGTACTGGGACGTCGCGTTGTCGGTGGTTTGCATGTGCAAAGCTCCTGGTGTTGGATGGTGCGGAGAGAACCGCGGATTAAAACGAACGCTGCGCGATGGAGTGCGCGAGCGGTAAGAGGCGAGCGATGCGGCGGGGAAGCCGGTGCGGTCGATGCGCGACAACCGGTCCGGTCGTGTGCTTCGTCATGTGTACCCTGCCCCGTCGAAGTTCGCTGCGCTTGATCGCGACGCCCGGACCGTCCGGCCCTGGCGCGCCGCCCTGAGAACCCTGTCCGCCGGCGTTGGCCGCCGGCCGGTGCCGCTCGGGTTTCCCCTGCGACACACACTATATCTAGTACAGAACCGCTCAACTGGCACCAAGTATAGTGGACATTCGGACGAGGTCAAAACGGATAATTTGCGCTGAAGGTATTGACATCACCCCCGCCCCGCGCAGGCGCAGACGTGACAAGGCATTGGTCGGAAAAAAAATTTTCGCGGGCTCGAAAACCCTGCGCTCAGTGCTGACGGAAAGGAAAGTATTCGGCCGAAAAGCCGGCATCGCCTGCGAAGCGTTGCCAATCGAAATGCGGACCCGGGTCGGTCTTGCGGCCCGGCGCGACGTCGGAATGCCCGGCCACCGCATCGATCGGGTAGCGCGCGGCGAGCGTGCGGGCGAGCACGCCGAGCGTCGCGTACTGCGCCGGGTCGAACGGCACGTCGTCCGCGCCCTCGAGCTCGATGCCGATCGAGAAGTCGTTGCAGCGCGGCCGGCCGAAGAACTCCGACGAGCCCGCATGCCATGCGCGCTCGTCGCACGACACGAACTGCACGAGTTCGCCGTCGCGGCGGATCAGGAAGTGCGCGGACACGCGCACGCCGCGCAGGTGGCTCTGGTAGTAGGGATGCGCATCGCAATCGAGGCGATTCAGGAACAGCGACTCGATCGCGTCCCCGCCGAACTCGCCGGGCGGCAGGCTGATGTTGTGGACGACGACGAGCGTCGGCACCGCGCCCGCGGGCCGCGCCTCGAAATTCGGCGACGGCGCGTGGCGCGCTTCGCGCACCCAGCCGTGTGCGTCGACCGACAGCAGCACTGCGTCGCTCATCGCGCGTCGTGGCCGCTCGCGCGTGCGCCGTGGCGCTGCGCATGCTCGGTGCTGCAGAAGTATTCGCCACCCGCTGCGACGGCGTCGCCCTTCGGCGCATGCACGCCGCATTCGGCGCAGCGCACCATCGGTTCGGGCAGCGAGCGCGTGCCGTCGTTCGGGCGTGCCGCACCCGCGCCGGCGTGACCGGGCGCGCTGTCGGAGCCGTCACCACGGCCGGTGCGCGCCTGCGCTTGCTCCTGGGCCTGGCGCAGCTTGCGCGCGAGCCACGAGCCCGCGAAGAAAAGAAGAATCAGGAGAAGAATCTGTCGCATCGGACACCTGCGTTCAAACCACGGAGCGGTGCAGCAGCACCTCGAAAACGAACCGGCTGCCGACATACGCGAGCAGCAGCGCCGCAAACGACACGAGCACCCAGCGCGCGGCGCCGCGCCCGCGCCAGCCCGACGTCTTGCGGGCGACCAGCAGGCCGCCGAACATCAGCCACGACAGCACCGCGAACACGGTCTTGTGATCGAGCCGCAGCGCGCGTGCATCGACCTGCTCGCTGAACAGGATCCCCGATGCGAGCGTCAGCGTCAGCAGCACGAAGCCGGCGCCGATCAGGCGGAACAGCAACTTCTCCAGCGTGAGCAACGGCGGGAGCGTTTCGAGCCAGCTCGCGATCCAGCCGGTCGAACCGTCGCGCCCGCCGCTCCTCAGCGACTGCAGGCGCCGCTCGACCATCAGCATCAGGACCGCGTGCAGCGCGGCGATCGCAAAGAGGCCGTACGCGATGTTCGCGATCAGGAAGTGCATCTTGAACAGCGGCGCTGCGGCATAAGGCAGCACCCGCACGCCGCCGAACACGAGCGGCAGCAGCGACGCGACGCACGCGAGCGGCAGCACCAGCAGGCGCAGGCTGTCGAGCGGGAAGAAGAAGCTCTCGATCCAGTAGATGCCGGCGCCGAGCCAGAACATCGCGGACAGCGCGAACGCGAACCCGAAGATCATCGCGTCGTGCGGGAAGATCGTCGTGTGCAGCAGCACGCCGTGCGCGACGAGCGCCGCGAACAGCAGCCCGCGGCCGGCCGCGCTCATCCCCGACGCGGCGGACGCCGGAACCGGCACGGCCGGCACGCTCGCGACGAGCGGCGTCGCACCCTGGCGGTGCGTGCGCCAGCCTGCGACGGCGAGGCCGCCGTACAGGAATGCGGTGAGGGCATACAGTACAATATCCATGTTCGAAGTTTACACTAGGCCCCCTCCCCGCGACGGCTCCCTTTGTTCGGTTCCGTTGCGCCTTCGGGCCCCACTGTCCATCGCTCCCCATGCTCGACAATCTCACTCAACGGATGGCACGCGTCGTCAAGACGCTGCGCGGCGAGGCCCGGCTTACCGAGGCGAACACCCAGGAAATGCTCCGCGAGGTGCGTCTCGCGCTGCTCGAGGCCGACGTCGCGTTGCCCGTCGTCCGCGAATTCATCGCCAAGGTCAAGGAAAAGGCGCTCGGCGAGGAAGTGATCAGCAGCCTGTCGCCGGGTCAGGCGCTCGTCGGCGTGGTCCAGAAGGAGCTGACCGCCGTGATCGGCGGCGACTACGAAGGCAAGGCCGCCGAGCTGAACCTCGCGGTCACGCCGCCCGCCGTGATCCTGATGGCGGGCCTGCAAGGCGCCGGCAAGACCACGACCGTCGGCAAGCTCGCGAAGCTGCTGCGCGAGAAGCACAAGAAAAAGGTGCTGACGGTCTCGTGCGACGTGTATCGCCCGGCCGCCATCATGCAGTTGAAAACGGTGAGCGAACAGGTCGGCGCCGACTTCTTCCCGTCGACGCCGGACCAGAAGCCCGTCGACATCGCGGTCGCGGCCGTCGACTGGGCGAAGCGCCACTACCATGACGTGCTGATCGTCGACACGGCCGGCCGCCTCGGTATCGACGAGGCGATGATGCAGGAAATCGCCGCGCTGCACGGCACGCTGAAGCCGGCTGAAACGCTGTTCGTCGTCGACGCGATGCTCGGCCAGGACGCGGTCAACACCGCGAAGGCGTTCAACGACACGCTGCCGCTCACCGGCGTCGTGCTGACCAAGCTCGACGGCGATTCGCGCGGCGGTGCCGCGCTGTCGGTGCGCCACATCACGGGCAAGCCGATCAAGTTCGTCGGTGTCGCCGAAAAGCTCGACGGCCTCGAGGTATTCCACCCGGATCGCATGGCGAACCGGATCCTCGGCATGGGCGACATCCTCGCGCTCGTCGAGGAAGCGCAGCGCGGCGTCGACGTGCAGGCCGCGCAGAAGCTCGCCGACAAGGTGAAGAAAGGCGGCGACTTCGACCTGAACGATTTCCGCGCGCAGATCTCGCAGATGAAGAACATGGGCGGCCTGTCGTCGCTGATGGACAAGCTGCCAGCGCAATTTCAGCAGGCGGCGGCCGGCGCCGACATGGGCCAGGCCGAGAAGTCGATCCGCCGGATGGAAGGCATCATCAGTTCGATGACGCCCGCCGAGCGCGCGAAACCCGAAATCATCAAGGCGACGCGCAAGCGCCGCATCGCAGCCGGCGCGGGCGTGCCGGTGCAGGAAGTCAACCGGATGCTGAACCAGTACGACCAGATGCGTACGATGATGAAGAAGCTGAAGGGCGGCAACATGCAGAAGATGATGCGCGGCCTGAAGGGCATGATGCCCGGCATGCGCTGATTCCGCCCATCGGCCGGCGCGCGGGTTTTTGCTGTAGCGCGCGCCGTCCGTTCTGCTTCATTCTTATTTGTATACCGACTGCTCGCCAGAACACATGAACCGCGAAGAAGCCCTCCACATTTTCGACCACTCCGAAGAGATCGTCTCGGCTGACGCCGTCAACGCCTCGATCTCCAGAATGGCCGACGCGATCCGCGCCGAGATCGGCGACGCGTTCCCGCTCGTTCTTTCGGTGATGGGCGGCGCCGCGGTGTTTACCGGGATGCTGCTGCCGCATCTCGATTTCCCGCTGGAATTCGACTACATCCACCTGACCCGCTACCGCAACACGACGCAGGGCAGCCCGGAGATGCACTGGCGCGTCGCGCCGCGCGAATCGGTGAAGGACCGGATCGTGCTCGTGCTCGACGACATCCTCGACGAAGGCGAGACGATGGCCGCGATCCGCGACCGCATCCTCGACATGGGCGCGAAGCGCTTCATGTCCGCCGTGCTGTGCGAGAAGACGCTCGCAAAGTCGAAACCGCTGCATCCCGACTTCTGCGGCTTCCCGGTACCGGACCGCTACGTGTTCGGCTGCGGGATGGACGCCAAGGGCTACTGGCGCAACCTGCCGACGATCCGCGCGCTGACCGCGAACGTCTGACCGCCCTGCCCGCCTTAAAGAAAAGCGGCGCTCCGGTTTCCCGGAGCGCCGCTTTTTTTCGTCGGCCGCGCCACCCGTGCTACAGCTGGTGCACGAACGCCCGGACGCCGGCCAGCAGCATCTCGACCGAGATCGCGACGAGCACGAGGCCCATCAGCCGCTCGAACGCCGCGACGGTCCGCTCGCCGAGCCACTGCTGGATCCGTTCGGCCAGCACCAGCGTGATCGCGCAGACGATCATCGTGACCGTCAGCGCGCCGACCCACTCGAACATCTTGCCCGGCGCCTGCGACGTCAGCAGCATCACCGTCGCGAGCGCGGACGGCCCGGCGAGCGCGGGAATCGCGAGCGGCACGATGAAGGGTTCGCCGCCCGCGCGCGGATCGCTGCCGAGCGCGCCGTCCGGATGCGGGAAGATCATCCGCAGCGCGATCAGGAACAGCACGATCCCGCCGCCGAGCCGCAGCGACAGGTCGGTGAGGTTCATCATCCGCAGGAAGCGGTCGCCGACCACCATGAAGAACAGCAGGATCACGAACGCGATCCCCACCTCGCGCAGGATCAGCTTCACGCGCCGCTCGCGCGGCACGTCCCGCATCGCCGTGATGAACAGCGGGATGTTGCCGAGCGGATCCGTAATCAGCACGAGGAGCACGGTGGCCGACAGGAAGGTGTATTCCACCGTGTCCCCCGGTCGCAGCGCTTAGTGCGCGAGCGCGGCGCGGATCTTCTCCGTCACCGTCGCCGCAGCTTCGTTCGCCGGCAGCAGCGTCGCTTCGGCGTCGCGGCGGCCCTGGTACTCGATCTTGCCTTCCTTCAGGCCGCGCTCGCCGATCACCAGGCGATGCGGAACGCCGATCAGTTCCCAGTCGGCGAACATCACGCCCGGGCGCTCGCCGCGATCGTCGAGGATCACGTCGATGCCGGCGGCGACCAGTTCCGCGTACAGCTTGTCGGCGGCCTCGCGGACCATGTCGCTGCGATCGTAGCCCATCGGGCACAGCACGACCTCGAACGGCGCGATCGACTCGGGCCAGATGATGCCCTTGTCGTCGAAGTTCTGTTCGATTGCCGCGCCGAGAATCCGCGTGACGCCGACGCCATAGCAGCCCATCAGCATCGGCTGCGGCTTGCCCGATTCATCGAGGAACGTCGCGCCCATCGCTTCCGAATACTTGGTGCCGAGCTGGAACACGTGACCGACTTCGATGCCGCGGCAGATGTCGATCGTGCCCTTGCCGTCCGGCGACGGATCGCCCTTCTTCACGTCGCGCACATCCGCGACTTCCGGTTCCGGCAGGTCGCGGCCCCAGTTCACGCCCGCGATGTGATAGTCGACCTCGTTCGCGCCGACGACGAAGTCGCTCATGTTCGCGACCGTGCGATCGGCGATCACCTTCACCGGCTTCTTCGTGCCGACCGGGCCGAGATAGCCCGGCGGCGTGCCGAACCAGTCGACGATTTCCTGCTCGGTCGCGAAGCGGTGGTTCTTCAGCCCCGGCAGCTTCGACACCTTGATCTCGTTCAGGTCGTGGTCGCCGCGCAGCATCACGAGCCAGATGGTCGGCTCGGCGCCTTCGTTCTCGGTGGCGAGCACGATCGACTTTATCGTGCGCTCGAGCGGGATCGCCAGCAGTTCGGCGACCGCTTCGCACTTCGCCTTGCCGGGCGTCGCGACCTTCTCCATCGCTTCGGCCGGCGCAGCACGCTCGGCGATCAACGGCAGCGCTTCGGCCGCTTCAACGTTCGCCGCGAAGTCGGACGTCGGGCAGTAGGCGATCGCGTCCTCACCGGTATCGGCGATCACGTGGAACTCGTGCGAGAAGTTGCCGCCGATCGAGCCGCTGTCGGCCGCGACCGCGCGGAACTCGAGGCCGAGGCGCGTGAAGATGCGAACGTACGCGTCGTACATCTTGCGATACGACTCGTTCAGGCCGGCCGTGTCCTTGTCGAACGAATACGCGTCCTTCATGAGGAATTCGCGGCCGCGCATCACGCCGAAGCGCGGACGGATCTCGTCGCGGAACTTCGTCTGGATCTGGTAGAAGTTCACCGGCATCTGTCGGTAGCTCTTGATCTGGTTGCGCGCGATGTCGGTGATCACTTCCTCGTGCGTCGGCCCGATCACGAAGTCGTTGTCCTTGCGGTCCTTGAAGCGCAGCAGCTCGGGGCCGTACTGTTCCCAGCGGCCCGACTCCTGCCACAGTTCGGCCGGCTGCACGGCCGGCATCAGCAGCTCGATGGCGCCTGCCCGGTTCATTTCCTCGCGCACGATCGCCTCGACCTTGCGAATCGAACGCAGGCCGACCGGCAGGTAGTTATAGATGCCGCCGGCGACACGACGGATCATGCCGGCGCGCACCATCAGCTTGTGGCTGACGATCTCTGCGTCGGCCGGTGCTTCTTTGAGGGTGCCGATAAAGAAACGGGAAGCTTTCATGCGGACGGTTCCAAATACGGCGCCCCCAGGCGGGGCGCCCGAAAAAGTTTCAAGGTGAAAAAGCTGCGCGCGACGAACGACGATGGCGCAGATGACGTAGCAGACAAATCAGGGACAATTCAGCCGCCGTACCCCGCGCGGATTCGCTCCGTCACGGTGCGCAGCGCCCGTTATCTGTTTATAATCAAAGCAATTTTAAAGGATTCGAAGGTGGTTGTATGCTGGATCGTGAAGGCTTTCGCCCGAACGTCGGCATCATCCTCTTGAACGCGCGCAACGAGGTGTTTTGGGGCAAGCGGCTCCGCGAGCATTCCTGGCAGTTTCCTCAAGGTGGGATCAAGTACGGCGAGACCCCCATGCAGGCGATGTACCGGGAGCTGCACGAGGAAACCGGCCTGCACCCGGAACACGTCAAGATAATCGGCCGCACCCGCGACTGGTTGCGTTACGAGGTGCCTGACAAGTTCATCAAACGCGAAGTACGCGGCCATTACCGCGGCCAGAAGCAGATCTGGTTCCTGCTGCGGATGGTCGGACGCGATTGCGATATTTGCTTGCGCGCGACCGATCACCCGGAGTTCGATGCGTGGCGCTGGAACGAGTACTGGGTGCCACTCGATGCGGTGATCGAGTTCAAGCGGGATGTCTATCAGTTGGCGCTGACGGAACTGTCGCGCTTCCTGCGCCGCCCGGCGCAGCGAGCCGACAAGCCGCAGGGGCCGCGTCTGTCGCGCTATCCGCGCGTCATCGGCGCGCAGTCCCAGCAGACGCTGACGATTGTCGACACATCGGTAGTCTGTTCGGAGATCGAAGTGGAGGCGAGCACGCTCGATGAGATGCCGCCCCGCGAGATCGTCGGCAAATGACGAGTCGGACTGCATGACCGGGCGCGACCTTGGTGTCGCGCCCTTTTTTTACGAGGAATGCATATTGAAAGCGATTGCTCTCGCGCTCGCATCGGTTGTCGCGGCGGCCACGCTGGCCGGTTGCGCCAATTCGAAAGCGCCGTCCAACAAGGACGACAGCGAGTTCGTCTATCTGCTCGACCGTAAGGGTGAGTGGAAGGAAAACCCGGTCGAGACGTTGCCGCCGCTGCCGCAAGCGGGCGATCTGCTGCCGTTCACCGTGTCGCAGAACACGCCGCTCAAGTTCTCGGTCGATGCGAAGTCGCTCGCGGTCGGCACCGACGGCGTCGTGCGCTACGCAGTCGTCATCACGAGCCCGGCCGGTGCGCGCAACGTGAACTATGAAGGCATCCGCTGCGACACCTACGAATGGCGTCAGTATGCGGGCCTGAATTCGGATCACGACGGCTGGGATCGCACGGTCGAGAACGACTGGCGTCGCATCGAGAACGGCGAACTGAACTCGTATCACTCGGCGCTGTACCAGGACTACTTCTGCTCGAACAAGATGCCGCAGGGCACGACCCACCAGATCCTCGAGAACATCAAGTTCCATCGTACCGCGATGAGCCAGCTGCGCTGACGGCGCCACGCAGGCCGCCTGGCCGGTCCTGCTCCGCCCCGTCGCAACGAAAAAGCCCGCGCAATGCGGGCTTTTTTACTTTTTTCTGCTGTCTCGCGACGCCAGGCCGAACAGTTACACGAGCACGAGGTTGTCGCGGTGAATCAGCTCCGGCTCCAGCATGTAGCCGAGCACCGTCTCGATCTCGCCGCTCGGCTTGCGATGAATCAGCTTCGTTTCCGCGCTGCTGTAATTAGTGAGGCCGCGCGCCACTTCACGCCCGTCGGGGCCGACGCACGCGATCACCTCGCCGCGCGCGAACGCGCCCTGCACGCCGATCACGCCGATCGGCAGCAGGCTCTTGCCGCCGGCCGTCAGCTTCTCGACCGCGCCCGCATCGATCACGACGTGCCCGCGCACCTGCAGGTGATCGGCCATCCATTGCTTGCGCGCGGCCATCCGCGCGGTGCGCGCGATCAGCTGCGTGCCGATCGCCTCACCGGCCGCCAGCCGCACCAGCACGTCGGTTTCGCGGCCGCTCGCAATCACGGTGTTCGCGCCGCTGTGCGCCGCGCGCTTCGCCGCGAGGATCTTCGTCAGCATCCCGCCGCGGCCGAGACTCGAGCCTGCGCCACCCGCCATCGCCTCGAGCTCCGATGCGCCCGCGCTGGCTTCCGCGACGAGCGTCGCGTTCGGATCCTTGCGCGGATCGGCGGTGAACAGCCCCGACTGGTCGGTCAGGATGATCAGCGCATCGCCTTCGATCAGGTTCGCGACGAGCGCACCGAGCGTGTCGTTGTCGCCGAACTTGATTTCGTCGGTGACGACCGTGTCGTTCTCGTTGATGATCGGCACGACGCCGAGCCGCAGCAGCGTCAGCAACGTTGAGCGCGCATTCAGGTAGCGTTCGCGATCCGCGAGGTCGGCGTGCGTGAGCAGGATCTGTGCGGTGCGGATGTCGTGCTCGGTAAAGCGGCTTTCATAGACTTGCGCGAGCCCCATCTGGCCGACCGCGGCGGCAGCCTGCAGCTCGTCGATCTCGCGCGGACGCTTGCTCCAGCCGAGCCGCTGCATCCCTTCGGCAATCGCACCCGAACTGACGAGCACCACTTCCTTGCCCTGCGCGCGCAGCGCGGCGATCTGGGCCGCCCAGCGGCCGATCGCAGCATGATCGAGCCCCTTGCCGTCGTTGGTCACGAGGCTCGAGCCCACCTTCACCACCAATCGCTTCGAATCCGCGATGATCGAACGCATCGTGCGCCGTCTCCTGTATCTGATGCCTGCCCGGCCGGGCGCGATTGAATTCCGGCACCGGGCGCGATGCCCGGTGCGTTTCGGGTCCGCTCAGGCGTCGTCGCCGGGCGTCGCACCGCCATCGGCGGGCGGCGCATCCCGGAACCGCACGTCCGTGGCCAGATCTTCCTCTTCCGCCGCGCGATGCGCGTCCGAATGCTCGGCGAGGTAATCGTAGATTGCGTAGCACAGCGCTTCGCAGCCCTGGCCCGTCAGCGCCGAAATCTCGAACACCGGGCCGTCCCAGTCGAAACGGGCGAGGAAATCGGCGACGCGCGCCTCACGCTCGTCTTCCGGCACCATGTCGAGCTTGTTGAGGACGAGCCAGCGCGGCTTCTCGTAGAGCGCCTCGTCGTACTTGCGCAGTTCGCCGACGATGGCCTTCGCTTCCGCGACCGGGTCGACGTTTTCGTCGAACGGGGCCAAATCGACGAGATGCAGCAGCACGCCCGTGCGCTGCAGATGTCGCAGGAACTGGTGGCCGAGGCCCGCGCCTTCGGCGGCGCCTTCGATCAGCCCCGGGATGTCGGCGATCACGAAGCTCTTGCTCGGGCCGACCCGTACGACGCCGAGGTTCGGCGCGAGCGTCGTAAACGGATAGTCGGCGATCTTCGGCTTCGCGTTCGACACCGACGAGATGAAGGTCGACTTGCCGGCGTTCGGCATGCCGAGCAGCCCGACGTCGGCGAGCACCTTCAGCTCGAGCCGCAGCATGCGCCGTTCGCCGGGCTTGCCGTCGGTCTTCTGGCGCGGCGCACGGTTCGTGCTCGACTTGAAATGCAGGTTGCCGAGACCGCCGGCGCCACCGTTCGCAAGCATCACCTGCTGGCCGTGCTCGGTCAGGTCGGCGATCAGCTCGCCGGTATCCATGTCGGTCACGACCGTGCCGACCGGCATGCGCAGCGTGACGTCGTCACCGCCCTTGCCGTAGCAGTCCGAGCCGCGACCGTTTTCGCCGTTGCGCGCCAGGTGCTTCTTCGCGTAACGGTAGTCGATCAGCGTGTTGATGTTGCGGTCGGCAATCGCGTAGACGTTGCCGCCCCGGCCACCGTCGCCGCCGTCCGGCCCGCCGAACGGAACGAACTTCTCGCGGCGCATCGACGCGCTCCCATCACCTCCGTCGCCGGCGATGACTTCGATTCGTGCTTCGTCAATGAACTTCATTCGTTACTCCGACCAGTATTTCCGCTATTGTGCCGCGCGCCGGCACGCTTGAACAATCTGCCGTTCGGCCGATTGCCCGCCGTTTCGCGACAGCCGCCGGCGCGCACATGCGCCCGGCGGCCAAATAAAAAAAGGCCCCGCGAAGACTGCGGGGCCTTTCGGCTACGAAGCCCGTGGGTGCCTAACTTAGGCAGCCGCCGGGACAACGATGACCAGATGCTTCTTGTCCGCGCCCTTGGTCGCGAACTTGACGTGACCGTCGACCAGCGCGAACAGGGTGTGATCCTTGCCCATGCCGACGTTCTCGCCAGCGTGCATGCGCGTACCGCGCTGACGCACGATGATGCCGCCAGCGTTGATCGCCTGGCCGCCGTACACTTTCACGCCGAGACGTTTCGACTCGGAGTCGCGGCCGTTCCGGGAAGAGCCGCCTGCCTTTTTGTGTGCCATCTGATTGCTCCTTTACCGAGGCGCTTACGCGTTGATCGCGTCGATGCGCAGCTCAGTGTAGTTCTGGCGGTGGCCGCCGTGCTTTTGGTAGTGCTTCCGGCGACGCATCTTGAAGATGGTGACCTTGGCATGACGACCGTGCGACACAACGGTGGCCTTGACGGAAGCCCCACTGACCAGCGGCGTACCGAACTTAATCGATTCGCCTTCGCCCACTGCGAGAACCTGGTCGAGCGTGATTTCAGCGTCAATGTCAGCCGGTATCTGTTCTACTTTGAGTTTTTCGCCAACGGCAACCTTGTACTGCTTGCCGCCGGTTTTTATGACCGCGTACATTGAGAACCTCACTCTGGATCCAAATTTTCCGCACACCACGCGCGGAAAACACGTGATTATACATGGGGTTAGCACCCAAGTCAAAGCCGATCCGCGATTGCCGCGCGCAGGCCCTTGCCGGACGGCCAAAATCACGGTGCGGGCGCGTCCGACAGACCGGGATATCGCGGATTGGACTTATAATCCGCCGCATCACCCATTTCGATCATCATGTCGTCGTCCACCGCCTCCCCCACCCTCAGCGCCGCCCACCTGCTCGCCCCGATCACAAGCGACATGGAGCAGGTGAATCGCGTTATCCGGCAAAGCCTCGCGTCCGACGTGCTGCTGATCAACCAGATCGCCGAGTACATCATCGGCGCGGGCGGCAAGCGGCTGCGTCCGGCCCTGCTGTTGCTCGTCGCCGGCGCGCTCGGCGAGACGTCGCACCAGCGGCACGTGCTGGCCGCCGTCGTCGAGTTCATCCACACGGCCACGCTGCTGCATGACGACGTCGTCGACGAATCCGAACTGCGGCGCGGCCGTCAGACGGCCAACGCGCTGTTCGGCAACGCGGCGAGCGTGCTGGTAGGCGACTACCTGTATTCGCGCTCGTTCGAGATGATGGTCGGCGTCGGCAAGATGCGCGTGATGGAAATCCTGTCGGAAGCGACGACGATCATTTCCGAAGGTGAAGTGCTGCAGCTGCTGAACATGCACGACGCGGACGTCGACGAGACGCGCTACATGCAGGTGATCCGTTACAAGACGGCGAAGCTGTTCGAAGCATCGGCCCGCCTCGGCGCGGTGCTCGCGGGCGCCGATGCGCCGACCGAAGCCGCCGCGGCCGAATATGGCCGCCGGATCGGCACCGCATTCCAGATCATGGACGACTGGCTCGACTACGCGGGCACGGCCGAAGCGATGGGCAAGAACGCCGGCGACGACCTGCGCGAAGGCAAGCCGACGCTGCCGCTCATCTATCTGATCGAACGCGGCACGCCCGAACAGTCGGCGCTCGCACGCGAGGCGATCGAACAAGGCGGCACCGATCGCTTCGACACGATTTTCGACGCCATCACGCGTTCGGGCGCGCTCGACCATACGCTCGAATGCGCGCGCCAGGAAGCACAGGCCGCTGCTGCCGCGATCACTGCGTTCCCGGATTCGATCTACAAGGAAAGCCTGCTCGGGTTGTGCTCGTACTCGACGTCGCGGCAGTCGTAAGCGCGAGGAAAACACGAGGCGATATCCGGTCTCGAAAAATTTCTGCACCAAGGTATTCCCTTTTCGAAAAAACATCGCTATAGTTATGTTCTTGCTCGACGACGCAGCGGTCTTGAAGAAGACGGCGAACTCGGAAGAGTCCAAATCGGGGTGTAGCTTAGCCTGGTAGAGCGCTACGTTCGGGACGTAGAGGCCGGAGGTTCGAATCCTCTCACCCCGACCAGATTTAAAAAAACCGTGCACCGTGTGCACGGTTTTTTTTTGCCTGCTTTTTGCCTGGTCGCGCGGGCCCTCGTGCCGCGCACGACACATCACGGCCGCCGGCCTCTGCTATATTCCCTCCATCCCTGTCCTTCACTGCCCTTTCTGACGCGTGGACCAAATTCCCTTATGGGCGCAAATCGGCGCCGTCTTCCTGCTTCTCCTCTGCTCCAGCTTCTTTTCCATTTCCGAGACCGCGATGATGGCGCTCAACCGTCATCGGCTGAAACATCTCGCCGGCCAGGGCGTGCTCGGCGCGAAAACCACGCAGGGTCTGCTCACACGCACCGACCTGCTGCTCAGCGTGATCCTGATCGGCAACAACCTGTTCAACACGATCATCCCGGTCCTGACGACGTCGCTCGCGCTGCACACGTTCGGCCGTAACAACCTCGCGCTGTCGATCGCGACCGGCATCGTCGCGTTCCTGATCATTGTGTTCGCGGAAATCGCGCCGAAGATCGTCGGCGCGACGTTTCCCGAGCGCATCGCGCTGCCCGCAAGTCTCGTGATCGCGCCGCTAATGCGCGTGTTCAAGCCGGTCGTCTGGTTCGTCAACGCGCTGGCGAACGGCGTGCTCTGGGTGCTGCGCATCAATACGAAGAAGGGCCGCGACCAGCGGATGTCGGCCGACGAATTGCGCGCGATCGTGCTCGAGTCGAGCAGCTTCATGCCGACCAAGCACCGCAGCATCCTGCTCAACCTGTTCGACCTCGAGAACATCACGGTCGACGACGTGATGGTGCCGCGCCGCCAGATCGAGTCGCTCAACTTCTACGCGCCGCTCGACGACATCCTGCATCAACTCGAGACCTGCTATCACAACCGTCTGGTCGTCTATGAAGGCGACATCGACAAGGTGCTCGGCGTGCTGCATGTGCGCAAGACGCTCACAGCGCTGCACAACCAGGATTTCGACCGCGAAACGTTGCGCACGCTGCTCGCCGAGCCGTATTACGTGCCGTCGGGCACGCCGGTCGTCCAGCAGCTGCAGTATTTCCAGGAAAGCCGGCAGCGCACCGCGCTCGTCGTCAACGAGTACGGCGAACTCGAGGGGCTCGTCACGCCCGAGGACATCATCGAGGAACTGATCGGCGAATTCACGACGTCGATGCCGCGCGGCGAACGCGCGGGCGGCTGGGACGAAAACGGCGAATGCATCGTCGCCGCCAGGATGCCGCTGCGTGAACTGAACCGCTGGCTGCACCTGCAACTGCCGACCGACGGGCCGAAGACGCTGAACGGCCTGATCCTCGAGATTCTCGAGGAAATTCCCGACGGCGACGTATGCCTGAAAATCCGCGACGTGATGCTCGAAGTCATGCGCAGCGACGACCAGGCCGTGCGCACCGTCAAGCTCTTCAAGCCGCGCAGCCCGCGCGCACGCGCCGCCGCGCGCTAGCCGAACGGCCGACTGTCGGCACCGCTCGCGATACGCGACCATTGGCCGGTCACGATCAACAGGCGGCCGAGCGCCGGCTCACATGCACTTCCCACCTCCCGGGGCGCCGCTGCGCACGCAGCGGCCACCTGCCCCCACCGACGCATCGCCCGTCGACGCGGCCCATTCACTCGATGCGGCGCAACTCGACGACTCGCCCGCCGTACGGCTGCTGACTGATACGCTTCACGCCGCCCGCGTGCGCGACGCGTCCGACATCCACGTCGAACCATTCGAAGCAGGCTGGCGCCTTCGCCTGCGCATCGACGGCGTCCTGCATGAACACGCGCGACCGCCCGTCCATCTGCGCGACGCGCTCGTGACGCGGATCAAGGTGCTCGCACGCATGGACATCGCCGAGCGCCGGCTTCCGCAGGACGGCCGGCTGCGCATCACGGTCGACGGAGGCCTGCGCGGCGATTACCGGGTTAGTTCGCTGCCCACGCTGTTTGGCGAGAAACTCGTGTTGCGCCGCCTCGAAACGCTGCCGCCCGACCTCACGCTCGCGCGCCTCGGCTTCGACGCGCGGCAGGCCGCGGCAATGGAGGCCGCGATACGCGCGCCGCACGGTCTCGTGCTCGTCACCGGCCCAACCGGCAGCGGCAAGACGCTGTCGCTCTATTGCGCGCTGCAGATGCTCGATCGCGACGCGCACAACGTATGCACGGTCGAGGATCCGGCCGAGATTCAGCTCGACGGGATCAACCAGGTCGGCGTGGCGGAGAAAGCCGGGCTGACCTTCGCCACGGCGCTGCGCGCGCTGCTGCGGCAGGATCCGGACGTCATCATGGTCGGTGAGATTCGCGATGCGGAGACGGCCGACGTTGCGATCAAGGCCGCGCAGACCGGGCACCTCGTGCTGTCGACGCTGCATACGAACGACGCGCCGGCCGCGGTCGCGCGACTGCTCGATATCGGCGTCGCGCCGTATAACCTGGCCGCCGCGTTGCGCCTCGTCACCGCGCAGCGGCTCGTCCGGCGTCTGTGCGTGAGCTGCCGCGCGCGTTCGGACGCGCCGGCGCACGCGCTGCGCGATGCGGGCTGCGATTCGGCGGCACTGGCATCCGGATGGCGCCCGTTCGTCCCACGCGGCTGTGCCGCCTGTCACGGTATCGGTTATCGAGGCCGGATCGGCCTGCATCAGACGATGCCGGTTTCACCGGAGATGGCCGAACGCATCGTCGCGCGCGCAAGCGTCGGTGCGCTCACGCAATGCGCGGCGGCCGAAGGCGTGCGCAGTCTGCGTGACGCGGCACTCGTGCACGTTCGCGACGGCACGACGAGCGTCGCGGAAGCCCTGGCCGCGACGCCCGACGCGTGATCGCAATGCATGCACCGCCTCACGAAACCCGCTTCGCGTGGCGCGGCCGTCGTCGCGACGGCACGCCGTGCCGCGGGAACGTCATCGCATTCGATGCAACCGCCGCACGTGCAGCGCTCGCGCGCGACGGCGTCGCGGTGCTGTCGCTCGACATCCGCGGCACGGCCCGGCCACCGGCGGCCGGCGCGCGGGAGGTCACGCGCTTCACGCGTCAGCTCGCGAGCCTGCTGCAAGCCGGACTGCCGCTCGCACCGTCGCTCGAGATGCTTGCCCGCACCCGTACGCGCGACGGGCTGCCGCGCATCGCCGCAGGTCTCGCACGCGAGATCGTCGGTGGCCAGCGCTTCGCCGCCGCGCTGGCACGCTATCCGTCCCAGTTCGGCACACTGTATCGCCAGTTGATCGAGGTGGGCGAAGCATCGGGTGCGCTCGGCACCGTGCTGACCCGCGTCGCGGAGCACCGCGAACGCGCC
This sequence comes from Burkholderia sp. Tr-862, assembly GCF_011753085.1. Lineage (NCBI taxonomy): Bacteria > Pseudomonadati > Pseudomonadota > Betaproteobacteria > Burkholderiales > Burkholderiaceae > Burkholderia > Burkholderia sp. Tr-862. The sequence goes on along the minus strand of NZ_VWWG01000020.1, from coordinate 36,402 downwards.
GACGCGCAATGGCGCAAGCTGTGTGCCGCGCTCGCCTACCCGGTCGCCGTCATCGTGTTCGCGCTCGCGATCTCGGCCGCGCTGATGGTGTGGGTCGTGCCAACATTCCGGCAGATCTTCGACGGCTTCGGCGCAGCACTACCGGCGCCGACCCGCGCCCTGCTCGCCCTTTCCTCCGCGACATCGGCCTGGGGCGGCACGTTCGTCGCCGGTGCCGCGGTGGCAGGGCTCGCCGCACGCCACGCGCTGCGGCACTCGCCGTCGCTGCGCTACACGGCCGCGCGGCACGTGCTGAATGCGCCGTTGGTCGGCAGCGCGCTCACGCGGTTCGCGGCCGCGCGCTGGTGCCGCTCGCTTGCCACGCTGCTCGGTGCCGGCGTACCGCTCGCCGACGCATTCGCCACGCTCGAACGCACGGCCGGCCATCCGGTGTTCGAGCAGGCCACCGCGCAAATCGCGGCGCGCGTGCTGCGCGGCGCGCGTCTTGCCGATGCGATGCACGCGGCGGGCTGCTTCCCGGACGACGTGGTACAGCCAATCGCCGTCGCCGAGGAAACCGGCGCACTCGACACGATGCTCGCCGACATCGCCGCGCTCTGCGAGCGTCAGCTCGACGCGCGTCTCGATGCGCTCACCGCACTCGGCGAGCCGCTGATCGTGATCGTGCTGGGTGCACTCGTCGGCGGCCTCGTGATCGCGATGTATCTGCCCATCCTTCAGCTGGGCAACGTGGTGTAGCATCGCAACCGATTCTGTCGCCTTTCAAGCCCGAACCCGAGCCCATGACGCCCGCGCCCCTGACCACCGTTTTCGATTCGCCCGACAGCACGTTGCTCGCGCTGGCGATGCTGCCGCCTGCGGTGCAATATGCATTCGCCGTCGTGCTCGGGCTGTGCGTCGGCAGCTTCGTGAACGTCGTCGTGCACCGGATTCCGGTGATGATGCAGCGCGCATGGCAGGCCGAAATCGCCGAAGCGACCGGCAGCGCGAGCGCGGCGCCGGACGACGGCTATCCGCCGCACTACGATCTGTGGCGCCCGCGCAGCGCATGTCCGCACTGCGGCCACGTGCTGCGCGCGTGGGAAAACATCCCGCTCGTCAGCTACCTGATGTTGCGCGGGCGCTGCCGCCAGTGCGGCCATGCGATCGGTGTGCGCTATCCGCTCGTCGAGCTCGCGGGTGCGCTGCTCGCCGCCGGGTCGCTCGCCGCGTTCGGCCCCACCGCCGCCGCACTCGCCGCGTTCGGGCTCTGCGCCGCGCTGCTGGCGATGAGCGCTATCGACATCCGGACCGGCTACCTTCCCGATTCGATGACGCTGCCGCTGCTGTGGGCAGGGCTCGCACTGAACCTCGGCGGCACGTTCACGTCGCTGCGTTCGGCCGTGGTCGGCGCGATGGCCGGCTACCTGTTCCTGTGGTCGATCTACTGGCTGTTCAAATGGCTGCGCGGCATCGAGGGCATTGGCTTCGGCGACCTGAAGCTGCTCGCCGCGCTCGGCGCCTGGATGGGCTGGGCCGCGCTGCCGCAGGTCGTGCTGTTCGCCGCGGTGACGGGCGCGATCGTCGGGCTCGTCGCGACCTGGCGCGGGCGCATGCGCTTCGAGGAGCCGATTCCGTTCGGCCCGTTCCTCGCGGCAGGCGGCGTCGCGACGCTGTTTTTCGGCACCCCTTTCTATTTGGCGCTCGGCGGCTGACATGACGCACCGACCCCGTCCGACTTGTTCGCTGCGTCGCGGGGAGGAGGCTCGTTTCCTCGTGGCGGCCCGGCGGAGGCTCACATGTTTGCAATAGGACTCACCGGCGGCATCGGCAGCGGCAAGACGACCGTCGCCGACATGTTCGCCGCACGCGGTGCATCGCTCGTCGATACCGACCTGATCGCGCACCGCATCACCGCACCAGGCGGTCTCGCGATGCCGGCGATCGAACACGCATTCGGACCGGACTTCGTCGCGGCCGACGGCTCGCTCGATCGCGCGAAGATGCGCGCACTGATTTTCAGCGACGACGACGCACGCCGGCGCCTCGAAGCGATCACGCATCCGCTGATCCGCGCGGAGACCGATCGCGAGGCCCGTGAAGCGCGGGGCCCGTACGTGATCTTCGTCGTACCGCTGCTCGTGGAGTCAGGTAACTGGAAGGCGCGCAGCGATCGTGTGCTGGTCGTCGACTGCCCGGTCGAAACGCAGATCGCACGTGTGATGCGGCGCAATGGTTTCACGCGCGAACAGGTCGAAGCGATCATCGCAAGACAGGCGACGCGCGAAGCGCGTCTCGCGGCGGCCGACGACGTGATCGTCAACGATGCGACGGCGCCCGATAGGCTCGCCGCGCAGGTCGATGCACTGCACCAACGCTATCTCGGATTCGCGGCCGCCGCGCACTGATCGCCGCATGCGATCGTGATGGTGCACGAAATTGGCGCGTTGCTAGGGTAGACAGTGAGCATTAGAATGTCCTGCATTGTTTCAATCCCTACCCCGAGAGGCGAGCGCGCTTGATTCTTTACGAGTATCCGTTCAACGAGCGAATTCGCACGCTGTTGCGCCTCGAAGACTTGTTCGAGCGCTTCGCGTTCTTTTTGGCTCAGGAGGACCCGCGTGAACATCACGTCGCGCTGACGACGCTGTTCGAAATCGCCGAGGTCACGGGCCGCGCGGACCTGAAATCGGATCTGATGAAGGAACTCGAACGTCAACGCCAGACGCTCGCTCCCTTTCGCGGCAATCCGGGCATCGAACAGAATGCGCTCGAAGCCGTGCTCGGTGAAATCGAGCAGACGCTCGCCAATCTTGCGCAGATGCAGGGCAAGACCGGGCAGCACCTGGTCGACAACGAGTGGCTCGCCAGCATCCGCAGCCGCGCGGTGATTCCCGGCGGCACGTGCAAGTTCGACCTGCCGTCGTACTATGCGTGGCAGCAATGGCCCGCGGAACAGCGGCGCCAGGACATCGCTAAATGGATCATGCCGCTGCTGCCGCTGCGCGACGCGGCGGCAATCGTGCTGCGGCTCGCTCGCGAATCGGGTCAGGCGTCGAAGGTGATGGCGATGCAGGGCAGCTACCAGCAGATGCTGTCGGGGCGCAGCTACCAGCTGATGCAGGTGCGCGTGCCGCCCGAACTGCGCGTGATTCCCGAAGCGAGCGCCAACAAATACATGCTGTGGGTACGGTTCACCATGCAGGACGGCGACGTGCGGCCGCGCGCGGTGGACATCGACGTGCCGTTCCATCTGACACTCTGCAATCTGTAACGGCCGTGCGCCGGTTCGACGCTTTCGTATGACTACCGTTGTGAAATGTCCTTCGTGCGGCGCAGAAGTGCGCTGGACACCTGAAAACAAGTTCCGCCCGTTCTGTTCGGCCCGCTGCAAGCAGCTCGACCTCGGCGCATGGGCCGCGGAAAAGTACCGGATCGGTGGCTCCTCCGACGAAGGTCCGTCGTCCGAGGAAGAAGACGGCACCGACGGCCGCCGCGACAGCTGAGCGGCGCGCGGTACCCCGCAGGCGGATACGGCCCGCTTTTCAGGCGAGCCACCGCGGCGTCATTGCGACGCCGCTTCCTTCTCGAGCAATTCCAGCACCGGCAGCGCCGCCGGCAACAGCGGCGCGACGTCGACCGGCAGTTGCTGCCACACGAACGCCTGGCCTTCCTTGCTGTGCGGCTCGCCCGTCCAGCCCGTCACCTTGCAGAAATAGAGCCGCACGTACGCATGCGGATAGTCGTGCTCGAGCGTATGCCAGCGGTGGCTGGCGGTGACGACGATGCCGAGTTCCTCGTGCAGCTCGCGCGCCAGCGCGTCCTCGACGCTCTCGCCGGCTTCCAGCTTGCCGCCCGGGAACTCCCAGTAGCCTTCGTACGGCTTGCCCTGCAGCCGCTGCGCAAGCAGGTAGCGGCAGCGGCCGACCGGACCGCCCGGCTGTACCATCACGCCGACCGCGACTTCCGTCACCTTGCGGCCGTCGGGCGCGCGCACGGCGCCCACTGCGGAATCCGTGCTCATACCTGCTCCCTGCGACCCGACCAATCGCGCGCGAACTGCCACGCGACGCGCCCCGAGCGCGAACCGCGCTCGAGCGCCCAGACGAGCGCGTCGCCGCGCGCCGTCTCGATCTCGCCGTCCGCGCAGCCGAAATGGCGCAGCCAGTGCGCGACGATGTCGAGATAGTCGTCCTGCTTGAACGGGTAGAAGCTGACCCACAGGCCGAAGCGCTCCGACAGCGAAATCTTCTCCTCGACGACTTCACCGGGGTGGATCTCGCCGTCCGGCAGATGCTTGTACGACTCGTTGTCGCTCATGTACTCGGGCAGCAGATGGCGGCGGTTCGACGTCGCGTAGATCAGCACGTTGTCGGACTGCGCGGCGATCGAGCCGTCGAGCGCGACCTTCAGCGCCTTGTAGCCCGATTCGCCTTCCTCGAACGACAGATCGTCGCAGAACACGATGAACCGCTCCGGACGCTGCGCGATCAGCTCGACGATGTCGCCGAGATCGTGCAGGTCGTCCTTGTCGACTTCGATCAGGCGCAGCCCGTCCTTCGCATAGGCGTTCAGGCACGCCTTGATCAGCGACGACTTGCCGGTGCCGCGCGCACCGGTCAGCAGCACGTTGTTCGCCGGCTTGCACCGCACGAACTGTCGCGTGTTTTGTTCGATCACCCCTTTCTGCCGATCGATGTTGTGCAGATCGTCGAGCGTGATCGACGACGCGGCCGGCACCGGCTGCAGATAGCCGCGCCCCTGGCGCTTGCGCCAGCGGAACGCGGTGGCGGCATTCCAGTCGACAGCCGCCGCTGCGGGCGGCAACATCCCCTCGAGGCGACCGAGCAGCGCTTCGGCACGCGTCAGAAACTGTTCGAGCTTGTCCATGTCGTCCGAGCGCTCCCGATCAGGAGCGGTAATCCGCGTTGATGCTCACGTAATCGTGCGACAGGTCGCACGTCCAGACGGTAGCCTGCGCATCGCCGCGGCCGAGCAGCACGCGGATCGTGATTTCACTCTGCTTCATCACGCGCTGGCCGTCCTCTTCCTGGTAAGCCGGGTTGCGGCCACCGGCCTTCGCGACGAGCACGTCGTCGAGATAAAGATCGATCTTGTCGACGTCGAGATCCGTGACGCCCGCATAGCCGATCGCCGCGAGAATCCGGCCCAGGTTGGGGTCGGATGCGTAGAAGGCCGTCTTCACCAGCGGCGAATGACCGATCGCGTAGGCGATCTGGCGGCACTCGGCGACGCTCTTGCCGCCTTCGACCTGCACCGTCATGAATTTCGTCGCGCCTTCGCCGTCGCGCACGATCAGCTGCGACAGCACCTGGGCGACCTGCGTGACCGCTTCGCGCAGCGCCGCATAGGCCGGCGAGTCGGTGGACGTGATCGCGGGCAACGTGCTCTTGCCCGACGCGATCAGGATGAACGAGTCGTTCGTCGACGTGTCGCCGTCGATCGTGATGCAGTTGAACGAGCGATCGGCCACGTCCTTCACGAGCGTGTCGAGCACCGGCTGCGCGACGTTCGCATCGAACGCCAGGAAGCCGAGCATCGTCGCCATGTTCGGCTTGATCATGCCCGCGCCCTTGCTGATGCCCGTCAGCGTGACCGTGTGACCGTCGATCGTCACCTGGCGCGACGTGGCCTTCGGCAGCGTGTCGGTCGTCATGATCGTCTGCGCGGCGTCGTACCAGTTCGCGGCCTTGCGGTTCGCGAGCGCGGCAGGCAGGCCTGCCTTCAGGCGGTCGATCGGCAGCGGCTCGAGAATCACGCCGGTCGAGAACGGCAGCACCTGTGCGGCGTCGATGCCCGCGAGGCGCGCGAGTTCCGTGCAGGTCTCACGCGTGTTCGCGAGGCCCGGCTCGCCGGTGCCCGCATTCGCATTGCCCGTATTCACGACGAGCGCACGGATGCCCGCGCCGCCCGCACGCACGTTGGCCAGGTGCTCGCGGCACACGATCACCGGTGCGGCGCAGAAGCGGTTCTCGGTGAATACGCCGGCGACCGTCGCCCCTTCCTCGACGGAGATGACCAGCACGTCCTTGCGATTCGGCTTGCGGATGTTCGCTTCCGCCCAGCCGAGCGTGACGCCGGCGACGGGATGCAGTTGGGCGGGATCGATCGACGGAAAATTGACAGCCATGGGGCACACCTGCCGGATGGAAAATGCCGGCACGCGCCGGCATTGATTGGAAGAACCGACGGCCGCACGAGCGGGCCGCCGCAACTCACTTCACTGACTCGAAGCTGCGGATGAAGCGGCACGCCGATGCGCGCCGCCGCCGATCATGACAGCTTCCCGTGACATTGCTTGTACTTCTTGCCGCTGCCGCACGGGCACGGGTCGTTGCGGCCGACCTTCGGCATCTCGCCGCCGGGGCCGCTGTGGGTCATCGCGCTGCCGACCATGTCGGCCGTCGCGGTGGCCGCCGTGGCGGCCGCGACGTTCGCCACCGGCGCACCGGATTCCGCGTAGTCGGCGTGCTGGTACTCGACGTTCTCGAGATGACCGCTGCGCTCCTCGATCTGCTCGGCGGCTTCCTCGAGCTGCTCGGGCGACTGGATCTGCACGTTCATCACGATGCGCGTGACTTCCTGCTTGATCGCATCGAGCATCGCGGCGAACAGCTCGAACGCTTCGCGCTTGTATTCCTGCTTGGGGTTCTTCTGCGCATAGCCGCGCAGGTGGATGCCCTGGCGCAGGTGGTCGAGCGCAGCGAGGTGCTCGCGCCAGAGGCGGTCGACCGTCTGCAGCATCACCGAACGCTCGAACGCGCTGAACGATTCACGGCCGACCATCGCGACCTTCGCCTCGTACTGCTCGTCGGCGGCGGTCGTCACGGCGTCGAGAATCTCCTCGGCCGTGATCGACGACGACTCGTTCACCATTTCCTGGATCGCGAGGTCGAGCTGCCAGTCGTTGCGCAGCGCTTCCTCGAGCTCGGGCACATCCCACTGTTCCTCGATGCTGCCTTCCGGCACGAACTGGCGGACGACTTCAGTGACCACACCGTGACGCATCGCCGAGATCGTTTCGGTGATGTCGTGGGCTTCGAGCAGTTCATTGCGCTGCTGGTAGATCACCTTGCGCTGGTCGTTCGACACGTCGTCGTATTCGAGCAGCTGCTTGCGGATGTCGAAGTTGCGTGCTTCGACCTTGCGCTGCGCGGATTCGATCGAACGCGTGACGATGCCGGCCTCGATCGCCTCGCCTTCGGGCATCTTCAGGCGATCCATGATCGAACGCACGCGGTCGCCCGCGAAGATGCGCAGCAGCGGATCGTCCAGCGACAGATAGAAGCGCGACGAACCCGGGTCGCCCTGGCGGCCCGCACGGCCGCGCAGCTGGTTGTCGATCCGGCGCGATTCGTGGCGCTCGGTGCCGATGATGTGCAGGCCGCCTGCGGCCTTCACCTGCTCGTGCAGCGTCTCCCACTCGTCGTGCAGTTGCTTGATGCGGCGCGCCTTTTCGTCGGCCGGAATCGCTTCGTCGGCTTCGATGAACGCCGCCTGCTTCTCGGCGTTGCCGCCGAGCACGATGTCGGTACCGCGGCCGGCCATGTTGGTCGCGATCGTGATGCGGTTCGGACGGCCGGCTTCCGCGACGATCGCGGCTTCACGCTCGTGCTGCTTCGCGTTCAGCACTTCGTGCGGCAGGCCGGCCTGCTTCAGCAGGTGCGACAGCAGTTCCGAGTTCTCGATCGACGTCGTGCCGACCAGCACCGGCTGACCGCGCTCGTAACACTCGCGAATGTCGCGGATCACCGCGTCGTAGCGCTCCTTGGCGGTCTTGTAGATCTGGTCCTGCTTGTCGATCCGCTTCGGCGGGCGGTTGGTCGGAATCACGACCGTCTCGAGACCGTAGATCTCGTTGAATTCGTACGCTTCGGTGTCCGCCGTACCCGTCATGCCCGCGAGCTTCGCGTACATCCGGAAGTAGTTCTGGAACGTGATCGATGCGAGCGTCTGGTTCTCGCTCTGGATCTTCACGTGTTCCTTCGCCTCGACCGCCTGGTGCAGGCCGTCGGACCAGCGGCGGCCCGCCATCAGGCGGCCCGTGAATTCGTCGACGATGACCACTTCGCCGTTCTGCACGACGTAGTGCTGGTCCTTGTAGAACAGCGTGTGCGCGCGCAGCGCCGCGTACACGTGGTGCATCAGCGTGATGTTCTGCGGCGCGTACAGGCTCTCGCCCTCACCGATCAGGCCCCACTCGGCGAGCAGTCGCTCGGCCTTCTCGTGGCCCGACTCCGTCAGGAACACCTGGCGTGATTTTTCGTCCAGCGTGTAGTCGCCCGGTTTCTCGACGCCGGTGCCGTCGGCCTTCTCCTCGCCGATCTGGCGCTCGAGCAGCGGCGGCAGCGCGTTCATCCGCACGTACAGTTCGGTGTGATCTTCCGCCTGGCCCGAGATGATCAGCGGCGTACGCGCCTCGTCGATCAGGATCGAGTCCACTTCGTCGACGACCGCGAAGTTCAGTGCCCGCTGCACGCGCGCTTCGGTCTCGTAGACCATGTTGTCGCGCAGGTAGTCGAAGCCGAACTCGTTGTTCGTACCGTAGGTGATATCCGACGCGTAGGCCTGCTGCTTCTGCTCGTGCTCCATGCCGGACAGGTTGATGCCGACCGACAGACCGAGGAAGTTGTAGAGACGCGCCATCCATTCGGCGTCGCGCTGGGCAAGATAGTCGTTGACCGTCACGACGTGCACGCCGCGGCCCGCCAGCGCATTCAGGTACACGGGCAGCGTCGCGACGAGCGTCTTGCCCTCGCCGGTGCGCATTTCCGCGATCTTGCCGTAGTGAAGCACCATGCCGCCGATCAACTGCACGTCGAAGTGGCGCATCTTCAGCACGCGGCGGCTCGCCTCCCGGCAGACCGCGAACGCCTCGGGCAGCAGCTTGTCGAGCGACTCTCCGGCCGCGACCCGCTGGCGGAATTCATCCGTCTTGCCGCGCAACTGGTCGTCCGTCAGCTGCTCGATCTGCGTTTCGAGCGCATTGATCGTCGCGACGGTCTTTTGATATTGCTTGACGAGCCGCTGGTTGCGGCTGCCAAAAATTTTCTGGAGAAAACCGGTTGTCATCGGATCGGATCCTGCGTCGCAGCACCGGCGCCCGGCGCGTATTGCGCGCCCCGACGCCCGAGCCTCGGCGGCTTAGCGAATTAGTGGAATCAAACGAGGAATTTTAGCACGCGGGGACGCATGCGCCCGTGTCCCGGCTGGACGCGCGCCGCGCGCCGAACCCGCGCGGGCAACCGGGTGCACGGCCCGAAAGCCGCCCGTGCGCGGGCCGGCGCGGGTACAATCGGCGTCAACGTCCGCGCACGTGCGCGCCCGAAGAATGCCTCGATGAACCGATTTTCCAAGCGTTTCGGCCCACTCTCCGCGTATCGCCCCCAACCCGTGTCCGAAGTGCTCAACCGCACCGACGCGTTCGCCGCGCTGCGCGCCGGCGTCGAACAGGTCGCGTCGCTGCAGCGCGACCTCGTCGCGCTCCTGCCCGACTATCTGGCGAATCATGTCGAGCCGGGCTCGATCAAGGACGGCACCCTGACCCTCTTTGCCGCACACAATGCACTCGCTGCCCGGCTGCGGCAGGTCGAGCCGCGGCTGCTCGCCGAGCTGCAGAAGCGCGGCTGGCCGGTTTCGGCGCTGCGCGTGCGCGTGCGTCCGAAGGACGCGCCGGAGCCGCCGCACGTGAAGCACGCGCGCATGACGACCGTCGGCGCCGCCGCGTTGCGCGAACTCGCCGATCACCTCGAGCCGTCGCCGCTGCAGGCCGCGCTCGCGCGGATGGCCGCGCGGCACGGCGCGAAGTCATCACGCTGAGCGCGCTGTCGACCGCGCGCCGCCCAACAAAAAAGCGACCCGAAGGTCGCTTTTTTATTCGCTCGTGACGGACGCCGATCAGGCGAAGGCCGTCTGCGTGTCGAACGCGAAACCGCTCGGCGCGGCTTGCGGATCGTCGAACGTGACGATCTCGTACGCGTCTTCGTGGGCGAGCAGCTCGCGCAGCAGCGCGTTGTTCAGCCCGTGACCCGACTTGTATGCCGTGTACGACGCCAGAAGCGGATGGCCGACCACGTACAGGTCGCCGATCGCGTCGAGCATCTTGTGCTTCACGAACTCGTCGTCGTAGCGCAGCCCGTCGTTGTTCAGGATCCGGTATTCGTCGAGCACGATCGCGTTGTCCATGCTGCCGCCGCGTGCGAGACCCAGCTCGCGCATCATTTCGACTTCGTGGGCAAAACCGAACGTGCGCGCGCGCGCGATCTCGCGCACGTACGACGTGTTCGCAAAGTCGACCTCGAGCTCCTGGCCGGTCTTGTCGACCGCCGGATGACGGAAGTCGATCGTGAACTTCAGCTTGAAACCGAAATACGGCTCGAGACGCGCGAACTTGTCGCCGTCACGGATTTCGACCGGCTTCGTCACCTTGATGAAGCGCTTCGGCGCGTTCTGCTCCTCGATGCCCGCGGACTGGATCAGGAACACGAAGGACGCGGCGCTGCCGTCCATGATCGGGATTTCCTCGGCCGTCACGTCGACATAGAGGTTGTCGATGCCGAGGCCGGCGCATGCCGACATCAGGTGCTCGACGGTCGACACGCGCGCGCCATCCTTCTGCAGCACCGACGCGAGCCGCGTGTCACCGATCGACATCGCGGATGCCGGGATGTCGACGGGCGTGGGCAGGTCGACGCGCGAGAAAACGATCCCCGTGCCCGGCGCGGCCGGACGGAGCGTCAGTTCGACCTTGCGGCCCGAGTGCAGACCGATACCCACGGTCTTCACGATCGATTTGATGGTGCGCTGCTTCAGCATGGTCTTCTTCAACTTGATTGAGAATATCAATCAGGAGTTATATTCGATAGGTGGGATTATAGCGTAATTCCCTATTCAACGCTGTTTGAAACTGCGTATCAATCTGTTTCGACTGTTTACCCGCGTTGATACGGGACGGGCCGATGCCCGGAACGGAGGCGTTTCCGGTCATCGGCCCGTGTTACAACTGCCCCGACGGCGGTGAGCAGCGTTGCCGACAGGCAACGGCGCACCGCACGATCAGGACGTCAACGTCGCGAGAACACTCGCCGCATCGCTTACTTCGAACTTGCCCGGCGCTTCGACAGCCAGCGTCTTGACCACACCGTCGTCGACCACCATCGCGTAGCGCAGGGAACGGATTCCCATGCCACGCGCGGACAAATCCTGCGTCAGGCCCAGCGCATGAGTGAAAGCAGCGCTGCCGTCCGCCATCATGCGCACCTTGCCCGCGGTGTGCAGATCACGTCCCCATGCGCCCATCACGAATGCGTCGTTGACGGACACGCACCAGAGCTCGTCGATGCCCGCCGAGCGCAATTGCTCGGCGTGCTCGACATAGCCCGGCACATGCTGCGCCGAACAGGTCGGCGTGAAAGCACCCGGCAATCCGAAGATCACCACCCGCTTTCCCGCCACCTGGTCGCGCACGCTGAAGGCGTTCGGCCCCAGCGTGCAGCCTGCGCGCCCGTCGTCGATAAACTCGAACAATTGCGCGTCGGGCAGCGCGTCGCCCACTTGAATCATGGCTGGTCCCTCATAGCGATACGGTTTTTCAGCGTATTGCGGACAGCACGTCCCATCCCGCTCCGCTCATGCGAAGAGGGCACGTTTCCCGGCCCGGCGTCGCATCCGACGCGGCCTGTCGTGGTCCGTGGCATCCGTCACGCCGGCGTTACCGCGGCGACCTCGCCGCGGCTTCGCCTGTGTGCGTCGTCAGTCAGCCTGCTTGCGCAGGAAAGCCGGGATGTCGTACGTATCGACACCCTTCTCCTGCAGCGCCTGCACGTGCGATGCCGCGGTTTCGCGCGAGTTGCGCCACACCGCCGGCGTATCGAGCGCGCCGTAGTCGGCCGTGCTGACGTGTTGCGGCTGCGCGTAACCGTGCGAGACCGCGCTGACCGGCTGGTTGTCGGTACCCGTGCGCAGCAGCGTCATCGGAGCCGATTGCTGCTTCTTCGCCGCACGGCCCAGACCCGTCGCCACGACCGTCACGCGCAGTGCATCGCCCATCGCGTCGTCGTACACCGCACCGAAGATCACCGTCGCATCTTCCGCCGCGTAGCTCTTGATCGTGTTCATCACTTCGCGCGTTTCCGACAGGCGCAGCGAACGGCTCGACGTGATGTTCACCAGCACGCCACGCGCGCCCGACAGATCGACGCCTTCGAGCAGCGGGCTCGCCACGGCCTGTTCCGCCGCGAGGCGTGCGCGATCGACGCCGGCGACCGTCGCCGTGCCCATCATCGCCTTGCCCTGCTCGCCCATCACCGTCTTCACGTCTTCGAAGTCGACGTTCACGAGACCATCGACATTGATGATTTCGGCAATGCCTGCGACCGCGTTGTTCAACACGTCGTCCGCGCACTGGAAGCACTTGTCCATCTCGGCGTCATCGCCCATCACGTCGAACAGCTTGTCGTTCAGGACGACGATCAGCGAGTCGACGTGATCCTCCAGTTGCTGCGAGCCTGCTTCCGCGACGCGCATGCGCTTGCCGCCTTCGAATTCGAACGGCTTGCTGACGACGCCGACCGTCAGAATGCCCATCTCCTTCGCGATCTGCGCGACCACCGGCGCCGCGCCCGTGCCCGTGCCACCGCCCATGCCGGCCGTGATGAACACCATGTGCGCGCCACGCAGTGCATCGGCGATGCGCTCACGCGCTTCTTCCGCCGCGGCACGGCCCATTTCCGGCTTCGCACCGGCGCCGAGGCCCGTGTTGCCCAACTGGATCACCGACGATGCGCGCGAACGCGACAGCGCCTGGGCGTCCGTGTTCATCACGATGAAGTCGACGCCCTGCACACCGCGGTTGATCATGTGCTGAACGGCATTGCCGCCAGCGCCGCCAACGCCGACCACCTTGATGATGGTGCCGTTGGTTTCGGTTTCCAGCATTTCGAATTCCATTGTTGCCTCCGTCAAGAAAATAAGACTACTCGGCCGTTATTCGGCAGGAGATCGGGCAACCCCCTGTCGCGCGCCAGCCGCCGGCACCAGCGCGAATTTCGATTCAGTTCATCTTCAGGACAACGTCGGGCCGCCCCGCGTTTTCCTGGCCCCCTCGGGGGCAGGCTCGGCGTACCGAGCCGTGGGGTACTCAAAAATTGCTCAGGAACCATTCCTTCATCCGCGAGAAGATCTGCCCCGCGTTGCCGGACTGCACGGCGACCTTGCGGCCGCGCATGCGCTGCGCACTGCCTTCGACGAGCAGGCCCATCGCCGTCGAATAGCGCGGATTGCGCACCACGTCGGCGAGGCCGCCCGCGTATTCCGGCGCGCCAATGCGCACCGGTTTCAGGAAAATGTCTTCGCCGAGCTCGACCATGCCCGGCATCATCGAAGCCCCGCCGGTAATGACCACGCCGGAGCTCAGCAGTTCTTCGTAACCCGACTCGCGCACGACCTGCTGCACGAGCGAGAACAGTTCCTCGACGCGCGGCTCGATCACCGCCGCGAGCGCCTGGCGCGACAGCGTGCGCGGACCGCGTTCGCCGAGGCCCGGCACTTCGACCATCTCGTCCGGATCGGCGAGCGCCTGCTTGGCAATGCCGTAGCCGACCTTGATGTCTTCCGCGTCCGGCGTCGGCGTGCGCAGCGCCATCGCGATGTCGCTCGTGATCTGGTCGCCGGCGATCGGAATCACCGCGGTATGGCGGATCGCGCCTTCGGCGAAGATCGCGATGTCGGTCGTGCCGCCGCCGATGTCGACCAGCACCACGCCGAGATCCTTCTCGTCTTCCGTCAGCACGGCCAGCGACGACGCGAGCGGCTGCAGGATCAGGTCGTTCACTTCCAGCCCGCAGCGGCGCACGCACTTGACGATGTTCTGCGCGGCGCTGACCGCGCCCGTCACGATGTGCACCTTCACCTCGAGGCGGATGCCGCTCATCCCGATCGGCTCGCGCACGTCTTCCTGGCCGTCGATGATGAATTCCTGCGTGAGGATGTGCAGCACCTGCTGGTCGGTCGGGATGTTGATCGCCTTCGCGGTCTCGATCACGCGCGCGACGTCGGTCTGCGTGACTTCCTTGTCCTTGATCGCGACCATCCCGCTCGAGTTGAAGCTGCGGATGTGGCTGCCGGCAATCCCCGTGAACACGTTGGTGATCTTGCAGTCGGCCATCAGCTCGGCTTCCTCGAGCGCGCGCTGGATCGACTGCACGGTGGCCTCGATGTTGACCACCACGCCCTTCTTCAGACCTTTCGATTCGCTCTGGCCGAGGCCGATGACCTCGTAATGGCCTTCGCCCTTCAGCTCGGCGACGATGGCCACCACCTTCGACGTGCCGATGTCGAGGGAAACCAGCAGATCCTTGTAGTCTTTGCTCATAAAGTGCTCTTGCGTGTGATCTCTCGTTACTTCTTGCGCTTGTCGGTATCGGTCAGGAACCGCATGCCTGCCGCACGAATCGCGAATCCGTTCGGATAACGCAGGTCCGCGTACTCGATGTCGTTGCCCCAACGCTCCGTGACAGCCGGCCACGCGGCGACGAGGCGCTGGCTCCGGTCATGCAGGGTCTCGCTGGTGCGCTCCTTGCCCAATTCGACCTGCATGCCGTTCGACAGCTTCACCGTCCACGCGTAGCGCGCCGACAGCGTCACTTCTTCCGGCGCCGCCTTCAGCGGCGCAAACCAATTCGCGAAGTCGCGATACCGCGTGACGACTTCCTTCGCACTGCCCTCCGGGCCGTCGAACGCCGGCAGTTCCTGATCGAGCTCGCCCTGGTTCGCGGTGAACAGCTCGCCGTCGACGCTCACGAGCTGCGCGCTGCCCCAGGTCCCGAGCGGTTTGTACTCCTCGAGCGTGACAGCCAGCGCATTCGGCCACACCCGGCGCACGCTCGCGTGACGCACCCACGGCATCTGCTCGAACGCGGCACGCGCCGAGTCGAGATCGACCGTGAAGAAATTGCCTTTCAGCCGGCCGACCACACCCGCGCGCACCGTCGGCGAGTTGATGTGCTCGGTGTCGCCGTCGATCCGGATCTCGCGCAACGCGAACGTCGGACGCTGGATCAGCCAGTAGCAGCCGGCCGCCGCCAACACGAGCAGCAGCAGCGCGTACAGCGCGCTGGCGGCAAGGTTGAGTTGGCGAACGTTGTTCCACATACGTCGTTCCGTTCCTGCGTCAGTCGTTGAGCGTAAGCGACAGCACCTTCACGACCAGCTCCGAATAGCCGATGCCGATCGAGCGCGCGGCCTTCGGCGGCAGCGAATGGTCGGTCATCCCGGGGGCCGTGTTCACTTCCAGGAAATACGCATTGCCGGCGGCGTCGAGCATGAAATCCGCCCGGCCCCAGTCAGTGCAGCCGAGCACGTCGAACGCGCGGCGCGCGATGCGCTTCAGTTCGGCTTCCTGTTGCGCCGGCAGCCCGCACGGAATCAGGTACTGCGTATCGTCGGCGACATACTTCGCGTGGTAGTCGTAGAACTCGCCCGCCGGCACGATCTTGATCAGCGGGAGATCGAGATCGCCGGCGATGCACGCGGTGTATTCGCCGCCGCCTTCGATGCTCTTCTCGACGATCACGATCTTGTCGTGCGTCGCGGCTTCCGACAGTGCGGCGGGCAACGCGTCAGCCGTCTTGACCTTCAGCACCGCGACGCTCGAGCCTTCGCTCGCCGGCTTCACGAACAGCGGCAGGCCGAGCTTCGCGACGATGTCCGTCGCGCGCGCCGCGTAGTCGTCGCCGCGCATCACCGTCTCGAACGGCGGCGTCGGCACGCCCGTTTGCTGCCACACGAGCTTCGTGCGGAACTTGTCGAGGCCGAGCGCCGACCCGAGCACGCCGCTGCCCGTGTAGCGGATCCCGTAGAAATCGAGCGCGCCCTGGATCTGGCCGTTCTCGCCATAGCCGCCGTGCAGCGCGTTGAACGCGCGCACGAAACCTTCATCCTTCAGCGCCGACAGCGGCCGCTCGGCCGGGTCGAACGGATGCGCGTCGATACCCGCGTCGCGCAGGCCCTGCAGCACGAGGCGGCCCGAGGTAAGCGACACCTCGCGCTCGGCGGATTCACCGCCGAACAACACTGCCACCTTGCCGAAACGTTTCGGATCGATCCCGCTCATGTCATCCCTTCTGTTGCGTGTTCTGCACGATCTTCGCCGGCACGCCGCCGATCGAACCCGCGCCCATCGTGATCACCACGTCGCCGTTCCGCGCGACCCCCGCCAGTGCGTCCGGCACGTCGTCGACCGTCGCGACGAATACCGGGTCAACCTTCCCCACCGCACGCAGCGCACGCGACAGCGCGTCGCCGTTGGCCGTCGCGATCGCCGCTTCGCCGGCGGCATAGACTTCCGTCAGCACCAGCGCGTCGACCGTCGACAGCACGTTGACGAAGTCGTCGAAACAGTCGCGCGTGCGCGTGTAGCGGTGCGGCTGGAACGCCAGCACAAGGCGGCGGCCCGGAAACGCGCCGCGCGCAGCGGCAACCGTCGCGGCCATCTCGACCGGATGGTGGCCGTAGTCGTCGATCAGCGTGTACTGGCCGCCGTCCGCGCTCGGCACCTCGCCGTAGCGCTGGAAGCGCCGGCCGACGCCGTTGAATTCCGCCAGCGCCTGCTGGATCGCGTCGTCCGACACGCCGAGATCGGTCGCGATCGCGATCGCCGCGAGCGCGTTCTGCACGTTGTGCAGGCCCGGCAGGTTCAGCACCACCGCGAGCGGCGCACGGCCTTCGCGGATCACCGTGAAGTGCATGCGGCCGTCGCGCGCGTCGATGTCTTCGGCGCGCACCTGCGCATCCGGCGACAGGCCGTAGCGCACGACCGGCTTCGAGATGAACGGGATGATCTGCCGCACGTTCGGATCGTCGACGCACACGACCGCGCTACCGTAGAACGGCAGGCGCTGCGTGAATTCGATGAACGCCTGCTTGAGCCGCGCGAAATCGTGGCCGTAGGTGTCCATGTGGTCGGCGTCGATGTTCGTGATGACTTCGATCACCGGATACAGGTTCAGGAACGACGCGTCCGACTCGTCGGCCTCGGCGACGATGAAGTCGCCCGTGCCGAGCCGCGCGTTCGCGCCGGCGCTGATCAGCCGGCCGCCGATCACGAAGGTCGGATCGAGGCCGCCCGCTGCGAGCACGCTCGCGACGAGGCTCGTCGTCGTGGTCTTGCCGTGCGTGCCGGCAATCGCGATCCCCTGCTTCAGACGCATCAGCTCCGCGAGCATCACCGCGCGCTGCACGATCGGCACACCCTGGTGCCGTGCGGCCAGTACTTCGGGATTGTCCGAGCGCACGGCCGTCGACACGACGACCGCGTTCGCGCCCGCGATGTTCGCCGCGTCGTGGCCGATCGCGATCCGCGCGCCGAGCGCCTCGAGACGATCGGTCACCGCGTTGCGCGACAGGTCCGAGCCGCTGACCTCGTAGCCGAGGTTGACGAGCACTTCGGCGATGCCGCTCATGCCCGCGCCGCCGATCCCGACGAAATGAATCTGTTTGACGATGTGTTTCATGTCAGCCTCCGCCGGGCCGCCCCAAGAAGGCTGACCGCCCCCTTGGGTGACAGCCAACGAAGTGAGCGTAGGGGTTGTTTCATTTAATTTCTTCCAGGTTCGCGCCAGCCACCTTCGCGCAGATGCGCGCGACTTCGTCGGTGGCCTCGGGCTTAGCCAGCGAGCGCGAACGCTCCGCCATGTCCGCGAGCGATGCCCGCGACTGGCCGCGCAGCCAGTCGGCGAGCAACTCCGCCGACAGGTCTCGTTGTTGCACCAGCACCGCCGCGCCCGCATCGGCGAGGAACGCGGCGTTGGTCGTCTGGTGATCGTCGACCGCGTACGGGAACGGCACGAACAGCGCCGCCACGCCCACCGCTGCGATCTCCGACACCGTCATCGCGCCGGACCGGCAGATCACGAGATCCGCCGCCGCGTACGCGCTCGCCATGTCGTCGATGAACGGCACGAGCCGCACGGCGTCGCCGCCCGCGAAACCGGCCGCTTCGTAATTCGCCTTCAGCGCGTCGATGTGCTTCGCGCCGGCCTGGTGCACGACGCGCGGGCGCTCGCCCGGCGCCAGCAGCGCCAGCGCGCGCGGCACGACTTCGTTCAGTGCGGCCGCGCCCAGGCTGCCGCCGACCACCAGCAGGTTCAGCGGGCCGCTGCGCGATGCATAGCGTGCTTGGGGCGTTTCCGTGCGCGCAAGTTCCGCGCGAATCGGGTTGCCGGTCCATTCCGCGTGCGGCAGTGCGCCGGGGAACGCGACGAGCACGCGCTTCGCGAATTTCGCGAGCACCTTGTTCGCGAGGCCGGCAATCGAATTCTGCTCGTGCAGCACGAGCGGACGGCCCGACAGCGCCGCCATCACGCCCGCCGGGAACGTGATGTAGCCGCCCATCCCGAGCACGACGTCGGGCCGCACGCGGCGCAATGCGCCGAGGCTCTGCCAGCACGCGCGCAGCAGGTTGAACGGCAGCGTCAGCTTGGTCTTCAGGCCCTTGCCGCGCAATCCGCCGAAGCGCACGTATTCCATCGGAATGCCGTGTTTCGGCACGAGCGTCGCTTCCATCCCGGCCGGATTGCCGAGCCATACGACGCGCCACCCCGCCGCTTCCATCCGGTGCGCGACAGCGAGCCCCGGGAACACGTGGCCCCCGGTGCCGCCTGCCATCACCATCAGCGTGCGTCGCGACGCGGTCATACCTTCCCTCCGCGCATCAATACGCGATTTTCGTAATCGACCCGCAGCAGCACCGCGAGCGCGACGCAATTCAGCAGAATGCCCGAACCGCCGTAACTCACGAGCGGCAGTGTCAGGCCCTTGGTCGGCAGCAGGCCGAGGTTCACGCCCATGTTGATGAACGTCTGCGCACCGAACCAGATGCCGATGCCCTTCGCGGTCAGGCCCGCGAACGTGCGGTCGAGCGCAAGCGCCTGGCGGCCGATCTCGAACGCGCGGCGCACGATCCAGTAGAACAGCAGGATCACGACCAGCACGCCGACGAAGCCGAGTTCCTCGCCAATCACCGCGAGGATGAAGTCGGTATGTGCTTCGGGCAGGTAGTTCAGCTTCTCGACGCTGCCGCCGAGGCCGACGCCGAACCACTCGCCGCGGCCGAACGCGATCAGCGAGTGCGTGAGCTGGTATGCCTTGCCCTGCGCGTAGCGTTCGTCCCACGGATCGAGATACGCGAAGATCCGCTCGCGACGCCACGGCGACAGCCACACGAGCATCGTGAACGTGCCGACCGCCGTCGCGACGAGGCCGCCGAACAGCTTGCCGTTCACGCCGCCGAGGAACAGCACGCCCATCGCGATCGCGGCGACCACCATGAACGCGCCCATGTCCGGCTCGAGCAGCAGCAGCGCGCCGACGAGACCGACCGCGAATGCCATCGGCAGGAAGCCCTTCGCGAAGCTCTGCATGTATTCCTGCTTGCGCACCGTGTAGTTCGCCGCGTAGATCGTCACCGCGAGCTTCATGATTTCCGACGGCTGCATGTTCGTGATGCCGAGCGGAATCCAGCGGCGCGCGCCGTTCACGCCCTTGCCGACGTGCGGAATCAGCACGATCACGAGCCCGACGAGTGCGATCAGGAAGAGATGCGGCGCGTACTTGTCCCACGTCGACACCGGTACGCGGAACGCGATCACCGCCGCGATGAACGCGACGCCGAGCGACACGCAGTGACGCATCAGGAACGCGTAATCGTGATAAGCCGCGTATTTCGGCGAATCGGGCATCGCGATCGACGCCGAATACACCATCACGACGCCGAGCCCGAGCAACGCGATCGCGACCCACAGCAGCGAGTAGTCGAAGTCCAGCATCCGCGAGCGGCTCGGCCGCACGCCGTTGACGACGCTGGCGAGGCCGCCCGTCGCGGCGCGCGTGGCCGACGCGACGCGGCCGCCCGCGGCATTGCCGCCGGTGCTGCGCCGGTCGTTGAAACGGGAGACGAGGCGATCGGACCAGCTCATGTCGTCGCTCCTTTGTCGATGGCGATTTCGTCCACGGCTGCGCGGAACACATCAGCGCGGTGGGCGTAGTTCCTGAACATGTCGAGGCTCGCGCACGCGGGCGACAGCAGTACCGCGTCGCCCGGCTCCGCGAGGTCGGCCGCCGCATGCACCGCCGCCTCGAGCGTCGTGTGGTCGGCAAGCGGCACCCCCGTCTCGGCGAGCGTGTCGCGGATCGCCGGCGCGTCGCGGCCGATCAGCATCACCGCGCGGCACCACCGCGCGACGGGCGCGACGAGCGGCGCGAAATCCTGCCCCTTGCCGTCACCGCCCGCGATCAGCACGATCTTCTGCGCGAGTCCGTCGAGCGCGGCCACTGTCGCGCCGACGTTCGTTCCCTTGCTGTCGTCGACGTAGTCCACGTCGTCGATCGTCGCGATCACTTCGACGCGATGCGCTTCGCCGCGGTATTCGCGCAGCGCGTGCAGCAGCGGCGCGGCCGGCAGGTCGATCGCACGCGCGAGCGCGAACGCGGCCAGCGCGTTCGCCGCGTTGTGCAGCCCGCGGATGCGCAGCGCGTCGGCCGGCATCAGGCGCTTCTGCGCGATGTCGGGCGTATGCGCGCCGTCGCGCTTGCGCCGGCGGCTCGTCGTCTCGTCCGGCGCGTCGCGGTCGACCGCCTCGACCAGCCATGCGATGCCGTTGTCGCGCGACAGGCCATAGTCACCCTCCTGCACCGGTTCGTTCAGGCCGAACGTGACCGTGCGCGCCGCATCGGCCGCGCCGGCGGCCGGCGCGAACTTCATCACGGCCGCATCGTCGCGATTGAGCACGCGCGTCGTCGTCGCGCCGAAGATCCGGCCCTTCGCCGCCGCATACGCGTCGAAGCTGCCATGCCAGTCGAGGTGATCCTGCGTGATGTTGAGAATCGCGGCCGCATCGGGCGCGAACGTACGCGCCGTCTCGAGCTGGAAGCTCGACAGTTCGAGCACCCATACGTCGGGCAGCGCCGTCTCGTCGATCGCGCCCGCGAGCCGGTCGAGCATCGCCGGGCTGATGTTGCCGGCGACGGCAACCTTCTTGCCCGAACGCTGGCACAGCAGGCCCGTGAGGTTCGTCGTCGTGGTCTTGCCGTTGGTGCCGGTGATCGCGAGCACCTTCGGCTGGTAGCCGCTCGTGCCGAGCGCGCGCAGCGCCTGCGCGAAGAATTCGAGTTCGCCCCACACCGAGATCGCGCGCTCGTTCGCGGCCGCAATCAGCGCGGCGAGTGCCGGTTCGAGCGGCGACAGGCCAGGGCTCAGGCCGACGATCTCGACGCCGCCGTCGAGCAGCGCGGGCGTGAACGGCCCGCTGACGAACTCCGCATCGATGCCTTCGGCCTGCAGCGCAGCAAGGTTAGGCGGCGCCTCGCGGGTATCGGCAATACGCAGCCGGCACCCGTGCCTCGCGCACCATCGCGCGATCGCGAGGCCCGATTCCCCGAGCCCCAGTACGAGCACCATCGGCCGCTGCCGATCTCCAAACATCTCGCCAGACATCCTTTTACCTTTCCTTTACCGCAACTTGAGGGTGGACAGACCGAACAGGCACAGCATCAGCGTGATGATCCAGAAACGCACCACCACCTGCGTTTCCTTCCAGCCGGACAATTCGAAATGGTGATGCAGCGGCGCCATCTTCAGCAGGCGGCGCCCTTCGCCGTAACGCTTCTTCGTGTACTTGAACCACGACACCTGCAGCATCACCGACAATGTTTCCGCGACGAAGATGCCACCCATGATGAACAGCACGATTTCCTGGCGCACGATCACCGCGACCGTGCCGAGCGCGCCGCCGAGCGCCAGCGCGCCGACGTCGCCCATGAACACCTGCGCGGGGTGCGTGTTGTACCAGAGGAACGCGAGCCCTGCCCCGCCCATCGCCGAACAGAAGATCAGCAGTTCGCCCGCGCCCGGAATGTGCGGGAACAACAGGTATTTCGAATAGACCGAGCTGCCCATCACGTATGCGAACACGCCGAGCGACCCACCGACCAGCACGACCGGCATGATCACGAGGCCGTCGAGGCCGTCGGTGAGGTTCACCGCGTTGCTCGCGCCGACGATCACGAAGTAGGTCAGCACGATGAAGCCCCACACGCCAAGCGGGTAGCTGATCGACTTCAGGAACGGCAGCATCAGGTCGGCACGCGCGGGCAGCCCCATCGACAGGCCGCTGCGCACCCATGCCATGAACAGGTCGAACACGCGCACGTTGTTCGCCTCGGACACGCTGAAGGCCAGGTAGACCGCCGCGAACAGCCCGATCACCGATTGCCAGAAATACTTTTCGCGCGACGACATCCCGCGCGGGTCCTTGTAGACGACCTTGCGATAGTCATCGACCCAGCCGATCACGCCGAAACCGAACGTGACGAGCATCACGATCCAGATGAAACGGTTGGTCAGGTCGCCCCACAGCAGCGTCGCGACCGCGATGCCGATCAGGATCAGCACGCCGCCCATCGTCGGCGTGCCGGACTTCACGAGGTGGCTCTGCGGGCCGTCCTTCCGCACGGCCTGCCCGACCTTCATTTGCGTCAGCTTGCGGATCACCCACGGTCCGCACACGAGCCCGATCCCGAGCGCGGTGATGGTAGCCATCACCGCACGGAACGTCAGGTACGTGAACAAGCGCAAAAAGCTTGCGTCGCCCTGCAGCCATTGCGCCAGCGCCAGCAGCATGCTTCCTTCCTTCTACTCAGTGTGCGGCGGGCACCGTGCCCGCCGCGGATTGGTTCGTCAGCGCGTCAACCACGCGCTCCATCTTCATGTACCGCGAGCCCTTCACGAGCACCGTCGCCTGCGCGCCGTAGCCCGCCGCGAGCAGCGCCGCCACCAGCGCGCCGACGTCGCCGAAATGGCGGGCCGTGTCGCCGTACGCCGTGCACGCATCGCGCGACGCGTCGCCGAGCGCGAACAGCGCATCGATGCCGCGCTCGCGCGCATACGCACCGATCTCGCGGTGGAATGCCGGGCCTTCGTCGCCGACCTCGCCCATGTCGCCGATCACCAGCACGCGCGGCGCCGGTTGCGCGGCCAGCACGTCGATCGCCGCGCGCATCGAGTCGGGGTTCGCGTTGTAGGTGTCGTCGACGACCGTCGCGCCCGCGAGGCTGCCGACGTCCGCCTGCCGGACCTGCAGACGCCCCTTGACCGGCTCGAACGATTCGAGGCCCTGCTTGATCGCGGCCAGTTCGATGCCCGCCGCGAGCGCAGCAGCCGCCGCCGCCAATGCGTTGCGTGCGTTGTGCTCGCCGAGCGCGCGCAGCCGCACCGTCACCGCGCCCGACGGCGTGTCGATCGCAAGCTCGCCGCCGTGCAGACGGCCCGTGACCTGCGCTTCGACCTGCCGTTCGGCATCGTGCAGCGCGAAATCGAGAATCCGGTTGCCGGTCGCCGCGACGCGCCAGATGCCCGCGTACGCATCGTCGGCCGGAAACACCGCGACGCCGTCCGGCGTCAGCGCGTGGATCACGGCCGCGTGCTCGAGCGCAACGGCTTCGACCGTCGCCATGAATTCCTGGTGCTCGCGCTGCGCGTTGTTGACGAGCGCGACGGTCGGTGCCGCGAGGCGCGCGAGGATGTCGGTCTCGCCCGGGTGGTTCATCCCGAGTTCGATCACCGCGACGCGATGCGCGCCAGACAGGCGCAGCAGCGTCAGCGGCACGCCGATGTCGTTGTTCAGGTTGCCGGCCGTCGCCAGTCGCGCGTCGGCGCCGACTGCCGCCGCGAAGATCGACGCGATCATTTCCTTGACGGTCGTCTTGCCGTTGCTGCCCGTCACCGCGACGAGCGGCACCGCGAAGCGCTTGCGCCAGCCGTGTGCGAGCGCGCCGAGCGCGGCACGCGTTTCACCGCCCTCGACGACCGGCATCGCGAGACCCGCCGGCACGTGTGCGACGAGGGCCGCAGCTGCACCACGCGCGGCCACGTCGCCCAGGAAGTCGTGCGCGTCGAAGCGGTCTCCCTTCAGCGCGACGAACAAGTCGCCCGGGCCGACCGTGCGGCTGTCCGTCGACACGCGCTCGAACGTCGTGTCCGGATCGCCGTGGACGGTGGCGCCGGGAATCAGGCGGGCGGCTTCGCCGAGACTGAGCATCGTCATTCGCCGCCTCCCTTGCCGTGCGTCGCGCGTGCCGCGAGCGCGAGCCGTGCGTGATCCTGATCGGAAAACGCGCGCTTCTTGCCCATGATTTCCTGCGTCGCCTCGTGACCCTTGCCGGCCAGCACGACGACATCCTCGCGGGCGGCGCCCCTCACGGCCTGCAGGATCGCGCTTGCGCGATCCTCGATGCGGCGCGCGTGATCGGGCGCCGTCATGCCCGCGATGACCTGGTCGATGATGCGCTGCGGATCTTCGCTGCGCGGGTTGTCGCTCGTGACGACGACTTCGTCCGCGAGCCGCTCGGCGATCGCGCCCATCAGCGGGCGCTTCGTCGCATCGCGATCGCCGCCGCAGCCGAACATGCACACGAGCCGGCCGCCGCGCGCGGCCGCGATCGGGCGCAACGCGTCGAGCGTCTTCTCGAGCGCATCGGGCGTATGCGCATAGTCGATCACGACCAGCGGTTCGTCGTTCTGCAGCCGGCCGCCCAGGCGCTGCATGCGGCCATTGACGGACTCGAGCCGTGCGATCTCCGCGACCGCCGCGTCGAACGGCACGTCGGCCGCGAGCAACGAGCCGAGCACCGCGAGCAGGTTGCTGACGTTGAACGCGCCAAGCGTGCCGACCTCGACATGCGCGTCGCCCCACGACGAACGCAGGTGGAACGCCGTGCCCGTGGCGGTGGCGCGCACGTCGAGCGCGACCAGCTCGCGATCGGCGTCGGGCGCCTGCGCGTCGCCGATCCCGTATGCGATCGTGCGCACGCGGCCGGCCAGCTTCTCGAGCAGGCGGCGTCCGGCTGCGTCGTCGCGATTGACGACCGCCGCGCGCAGGCCGCGCCACGCGAACAGCTTCGCCTTCGCGGCTTCGTACGCGTCGAACGTGCCGTGATAGTCGAGGTGATCCTGGGTGAGGTTCGTGAAGACGGCGATGTCGAATGCCGTGCCGTTCACGCGCCCCTGATGCAGCGCATGCGACGACACTTCCATCGCGACGGCCTTCGCGCCCGCGTCGTGCAGTTGCGCGAGACTGCGCTGCAACTGCGGCGCGTCCGGCGTCGTGAAGCCGGTCGGTACCAGATGCCCGTGCATGCCGCTGCCGAGCGTGCCGATCACCGCGCACGGCTGGTGCAGCGCCGTCAGAGCGGCGGCGATCCATTGCGTGCACGACGTCTTGCCGTTCGTACCGGTCACGCCGATCGCGAGCAGGCTGTCGCTCGGGTCGCCGTACCAGCCGCTGGCAATTTCGCCGGCCAGTTGGTCGAGCGCCGGCACCGCGAGTGCGACGGGCACGGCCGGTGCGGCCGCGAGGCCTTCCGGCTGATACAGCACGGCGGCCGCGCCACGGGCGACGGCATCGGCAATGAAGGCGCGATTGTCTGCCCCGTCGACCGCATAGCCGAGAAACACGTCGCCGGCCCGCAGGCTGCGCGTGTCGGCATGCAGTTGCGCCGCGGGGGCCACATGCTGGCGCAGCCACGCAAGCGCGGCTGCGATCTGCTGATGCGCCGGATGGGAACTGCGGGCGGCGCTCATCGAACAACTCCTGGTGAATTACGTGTCGTGCTGGATACGATCATATGCTTCGCACCGCCGCCCGCGGCGAGCTTTTGCGGACCCGGCTTGGCGGGCGCGCCCGGCGCGTCGTCGGACACGACCAGCTGCTTGATCGGCATGTTCGGCGGCACATTCAGCGCGCGCATCGTATCGCCCGCGATCGCCGAGAATACGGGGCCCGACACCTGGCCGCCGAAGTGGCTGCCGGCGGTCGGTTCGTCGACCGACACCGCAACGACGATGCGCGGATTCGGCATCGGCGCCATCCCGACGAACGACGCGCGGTACTTGCGCGTGTAGCCGTGGCCTTCATGCTTGTACGCGGTACCGCTCTTGCCGCCGACGCGATAACCCGGCACCGCAGCGTCCGGGGACGTACCGCCCGGCGCGACCACGGTTTCGAGCATCGTGCGCACTTCACGCGCGGTGGTCGGCGTGAATACCTGCGTGCCGGTGATCTGCTGGTTGGGGTCGGTCTTGAAAATGGTGACCGGCATCATCTCGCCGTCGTGCGCGATCGCGGTGTATGCGCGCGCCAGCTGGAACAGCGACACCGACAGGCCATAGCCGTACGACATCGTCGCCTGCTCGATGCGGCGCCAGCTCTTCCACGGACGCAGGCGGCCGGCCGCGGCGCCCGGGAAGCCGACCTTCGGCGCCTGGCCGAGGCCGATGCTCGTATACAGATTCCACATTTCCTCGGGCCGCATCGTCATCGCGATCTTCGTCGCGCCGATGTTGCTCGACTTCTGGATCACGCCGCCGACCGTCAGCGTGCCGAAACCCGCATCGTCGGTGATCGGCGCGCCGTCGAGCACGAAGTGGCCGTTGCCCGTCTCGACGAGCGTGTTCGGCGTCACGCGATGCAGGTCGAGCGCGAGCGACACCGTGAACGGCTTCATGATCGAGCCCGGCTCGAACACGTCGGTGAGGATCCGGTTGCGCAGCTGCTCGCCCGTCAGGCGCGTACGGTCGTTCGGGTTGTAGGTCGGATAGTTGACCAGCGCGAGCACCTCGCCGGTGCGCACGTCGACGACCATCGCCGCGCCGGCCTTCGCCTTGAACTTCTCGACGGCGGCCTTCAGGTTCGCATAGGCGATGTACTGGATCTTGCTGTCGATCGACAGGCCGACGTCCGTCCCGTTGTGCGGGGGAATCTGTTCGGCGACGTCCTCGACGATGTGCCCCAGCCGGTCCTTGATCACGCGGCGCACGCCGGACGTGCCGGACAGCATCTTCTGGTCGCCGAGCTCGACGCCTTCCTGACCTTCGTCCTCGACGTTCGTGAAGCCGATCAGGTGCGCGGTGATCTCGCCTTCCGGATAAAAGCGCTTGTACTCGTTGCGCTGATAGATACCGGGGATATCGAGCGCGGCGACCTTGTCCGCGACGTCGATCGGCACCTGGCGCTTTACATAGACGAAACCCTTGTCTTCCGACAGCTTGACGCGCAGTTCCTTCGGCGTCATGCCGAGGAGCTTGCCGAGCTGGTTGACCTTGTCCGCGCCGAGATCGTCCGGCACGGCGTCCGGAATCGCCCAGATCGCGCGCACGGGCAGACTCGTCGCGAGCACGAGCCCGTTACGGTCGAGGATCTTGCCGCGCGTGGCGGGCAGCTCGAGCGTGCGCTGATAGCGGCTTTCGCCCTGCTTCTGATAGAACGCGTTGCCGGGCCCCTGGATCCAGAACGCCCGCGCGGCGAGCGCGACGAACGCCATGAACAGCATGAACACGACGAGTTTCGAGCGCCACATCGGCAGGTGCACGCCGAGCACGGGGCTCGACGAGAATTTCACGTCCTGGCGCTTTTGCGACGGCTTCATCGCGCGCCCCCCTTACCCTTGGTGGCCGCGTCGGCCGAGGCGGGAATCGGCGCGTCGATCGCCTTCACGGCGCCCGGCGGCAGCGTCAGGTATTGGGTGCGGCCCGTCGTAATCGGCTGCATCTTCAGCGAATCGTTCGCGAGTTGCTCGATGCGCGAGGTCTTCGACAGCGCGCTCTGCTGATATTGAAGCTGCGCATAGTCCTGCTGGAGCTGACGCTCCTGCGACTGCGCGCGCTGCAGCTGAATGAAGATCTGGCGCTGCTGGTTCGTCGAGTTGACGACCGACAGCGCGCAGCCCATCACGATGATCAGCAGGAAGATATTGAAGCGGCTCATGGCGTGACGCGCTCCGCGATGCGCATCACGGCCGACCGGGCGCGCGGATTCGCGACGACTTCCGCTTCGCTCGGGAATTGACGACTGATTATCTTGAGCGGCGGGCTCGGGAGGTCGACGGCACGGATCGGCAGGCGACGATCGACCGCGGGCGCACTCGCGTGCGCCTGCATGAATCGCTTGACGATCCGGTCCTCGAGTGAATGAAAGCTGATGACCACCAGCCGCCCCCCTTGCTCCAGCAACGACAATGCCGCGTCTAGTACGACTTGCAGGTCCGCAAGCTCTTGATTGACGTGAATCCGTATAGCCTGAAAGGTGCGGGTTGCCGGATCCTTGCCCTTCTCACGGGTTTTGACGACGTGACCCACGATTTGGGCAAGCTCGCCCGTGGTGTTGAGAGGCCCAAGACGGTCGGACTCTGCCCGGCGAGCAACAAGCGCCTTTGCAATCTGAAAAGCAAACCGTTCTTCCCCATAATCCCGTATCACCTCCGTCAATTCCTGCACCGAAGCCCGCGCGAGCCACTCGGCCGCCGACTCCCCACGCGTCGGATCCATTCGCATGTCCAGCGGGCCATCGGCGCGAAAGCTGAAGCCGCGCGCCGGATCGTCCACCTGCGGCGAGGACACGCCTAGGTCCAGCAACACACCCGACACCTTCTCGATACCGCGCGCCGCAAGCGCGTCGCGCATCGATGCAAAGCTGTCATGCACGATCGAGAAGCGCGCATCCTCGATGCGCTGCGCCGTCTCGATCGCCCTCGGATCCTTGTCGAACGCGATCAGCCGGCCGGCCTCCGCCAGTCGCGCGAGTACCGCGCGGCTATGACCGCCGCGCCCGAACGTGCCGTCGACATAAATACCGTCCGGCCGCGTCACGAGCGACTCGACTGCTTCGTCCAACAGCACGGTCCGATGCTGCAATTCATTTCCCATCGCGGGCGTCTCCGTCACCGCAATCAGAACGTAAAGTTCTTCAGCGCATCGGGCATGCCCTGCGCCATCGCTGCCTGCTCCTTCGCGATGTAGGTCTGCGAATCCCACAGCTCGAAGTGACTACCCATTCCCAACAACATGACTTCCTTTTCCAATCCGGCTGCCATCCGCAGCTCGGGCGATACGAGAATCCGGCCCGCGCTGTCGAGATCGACATCCATCGCATTGCCGAGAAAAATCCGCCGCCACCAATGGGCGTCCATCGGCAGCGCTGCGATCTTGGCGCGGAATACTTCCCATTCGGGGCGCGGAAACAGCAACAGGCAGCCGTCCGGGTGCTTGGTCACAGTCACCCGTCCTTCTGCCTGTCCTTGCAGCGCTTCGCGATAGCGAGACGGCACCGACATCCGCCCTTTCGCATCGAGCGTCAGCGCCGACGCCCCTTGGAACACTTTCCGCTCTCCCGTTCAGGGCACCGAAGCACCCGCCCAACGCTCAAGAATTTAGCCGGAATAGCCCGCCAAATCACACAAAAATACACTTTCTCACACTGTCTCCCACTTTAGAGGAAGGGTTTGGCACGGTCAAGGGAGCGGCCCGGTTTTTTGACGAATTTTGTTAGTTAGAACAAGGACTTACGCGCACATGCTCATGCCACCCCTCATTCCAAAAACCGTTATAAATGAATGGGCTAGGTCAGCTTGTGAAGGTGATACGTGAGAAAGGCGGGCCAGACTCGCGTGCGGACGGGACTTTCGGGGGCGGGAAAACGCGGAAAAAACGGGCGGTATCGGGATCGGCGAACCGGGGCGGCGTCGCGCATCGCCCCGGTCCGGATTTCAGAGATAGTACGCCGTGCTCGTCATGACTTTCGACGCGGCGCGCATCAGCATCCGCGCCGGCAGCGGCAGTTCGATCCCGCCGGCGTCGGTCGCGGCCTTGCCGTGCTTGACCTCGTCGAGCCGCATCTGTTCGACGATCGCGCGCGACGCCGTGTCGGTGGCCGGCAACTCGGAAAGGTGCCCGTCGAGATGGCTCTCGACCTGACGCTCCGTCTCCGCCATGAAGCCGAGGCTGACCTTGTCGCCCAGCGTGCCGGCCGCGACGCCGACCGCGAGCGCGCCGGCGTACCACAGCGGGTTGAGCAAGCTCGGACGCGAATCGAGTTCCTTCAGCCGATGCGCGGTCCACGCGAGGTGATCCTCCTCCTCGCGCGCGGCTTCCTCGAACATCGCCTTCGACGAGGACGAGCGCGCGGTCAGCTTCTGCGCCTGATAAAGCGCCTGCGCACAGACCTCGCCGACGTGGTTCACGCGCATCAGCCCGGCGGCATGCGCGCGCTCCGCGGGCGTCAGTTCGCCGGCGGGCGGCTCCACCGGCACGGGCACCGGGCGGCTCATCCGGCTAATGCCGGTCAGCGATCGCAAGCCGCGATCGAATTCGCTGATCAGTTCATCCAACACCATCCTGTTCTCCTGGCTGCGTGTGCCGCCGCGGGCGGCAAAGGCACGTGCTCCGCTGCGTAACCGACTTGATTATTCAGCGGAAATTGCGGTTAACCCGTGATTTTAACCATTGTTGCATAAAGGAAACATGGCGGCCTTGAGCCACGGCATTTCGCTTTGTCCGAAAAATCGGTTTTGCTACATTACGTGCGACTTCCTGCGAAGTTGATGGGGCCCGTCAACACAACATAACTATCCGCCCCGCCAAAAAAATTCAGTGATTCTTGGAGATCCGTTAATGAAAAAGTCGCTTCTCGCGCTCGTCGCGCTGGGCGCGTTCGCTGGCGCAGCTCATGCGCAAAGCAGCGTGACGCTTTACGGCATCATCGATGAAGGCTTCATCTTCAACAACAACGCGAAGGGCGGCCACCTGTACGGTCTGTCGAGCGGCGTGATGCAAGGCAGCCGCTTCGGCCTGCGCGGCACTGAAGATCTGGGCAGCGGCCTGAAGGCGATCTTCGTGCTCGAGAACGGTTTTGACGTCAACTCCGGCAAGCTCGGCCAAGGCGGCCTGATGTTCGGCCGCCAGGCTTACGTCGGCCTGTCGGGCCAGTTCGGTACGGTCACGCTGGGCCGTCAGTACGACTCCGTCGTCGACTTCGTCGGCCCGCTCGAGGCAGGCGACCAGTGGGGCGGCTACATCGCTGCTCACCCGGGCGACCTCGACAACTTCAACAACGCGTACCGCGTGAACAACGCGGTCAAGTACACGAGCCCGACCTACGGCGGCTTCTCGTTCGGCGGCATGTACAGCTTCGGCGGCCAGGCCGGCCAGTTCTCGAAGAACCAGGTCTGGTCGCTCGGCGCCGGTTACAACAACGGCCCGCTGGTGTTGGGTGTCGGCTACTTGAACGCACGCACGCCGGCGAACTTCGGCGGCATGTTCAACACCGGCGCGTCGGCTGCCGCGACGGCCGTGTCGTCGCCGGTCTACGGCGCGTACGCGAACAGCGCGAACACGTACCAGGTCATCGGCGCGGGCGGTGCGTATACGTTCGGCGCAGCGACGATCGGCGCGACGTACTCGAACACGAAGTTCAAGGGCTTCTCGGTTGGTCCGTTCGTGAACCAGACCGCGACGTTCAACAACGGCGAAATCAACTTCAAGTATCAGCTGACCCCGGCGCTGATCGTCGGCGCCGCGTATGACTACACGCAAGGCAGCAAGATCGACGGCAACTCGGCAGCCAAGTACCACCAGGGCTCGCTGGGCGTCGACTACTTCCTGTCGAAGCGCACGGACGTCTACGTGATCGGCGTGTACCAGCATGCATCGGGCAACGCGCTCGACGCGGCAGGCAACGTCGTTCAGGCACATGCTTCGATCAACGGTCTCGACCCGTCGACGACCAGCAACCAGGTCGCAGCCCGCGTCGGCATCCGTCACAAGTTCTAATCAGCTTGCCTGACAAGCCGCAGCATATTGAAGGCGCCTTCGGGCGCCTTTTTCTTTGTGGAATCGGGAAGCGAAGCGGTGAGCGGAACGGTCGCAGCACACCGCGTTGACTGCAACGTACCGTTCGCGGGGCACCATCGACGCGCGCGCCTTAGCCGATTGCTCGCGGAATGCGCCGAGCACCCCCGGTTGAGGCGTTCCATCGGCTGCGACGCGCCCGGTCGAACGCGCGTGGTTCCGGCGATAGCCGAAGCGATGCGCCGCAACCCCGATGTCGGGATCACAAACAAAAAAGCCCGGCACAGGCCGGGCTCGTTGTTCGACTTCGGTGTTACGCGCGTCCGTCGCGCAATTCGCGCCGGAGGATCTTGCCAACGTTCGTCTTCGGCAGCTCCGTGCGGAACTCGACGAGTTTCGGCCGCTTGTAGCCAGTGAGCCGCTCCTTGCAGTACGCGAGGATGTCCTTGTCGGTAAGCGCAGGATCCTTCTTCACGACGAACAGCTTCACAGCTTCGCCCGAGTGCTCGTCCGGTACGCCGACCGCCGCCACCTCGAACACGCCCGGGTGGGACGCCACCACGTCCTCGACCTCGTTCGGATACACGTTGAAGCCGGATACCAGGATCATGTCCTTCTTCCGGTCGACGATCTTCACGTAACCGCGCGCGTCCATCACGCCGACGTCGCCGGTCTTGAAGAAACCGTCCGGGAACATGACCTTCGCGGTTTCATCCGGACGGTTCCAGTAGCCGGCCATGACCTGCGGTCCGCGGATGCAGATCTCGCCCGGCTCGCCGAGCGCGACGTCGGTGCCGGCATCGTCGCGAATGGCAATCTCGGTCGACGGCAGCGGCAGGCCGATCGTCCCGCTGTACTCGGTCGCCGTCACGGGATTGCAGGTGGCAACCGGCGACGTTTCGGACAGGCCATACCCTTCGACGATCGCCGTCTGGGTCTTCTCATACCAGCGCTTCGCGACGCTTTCCTGGATCGCCATGCCGCCGCCGTTGGCGATCGCGAGCTTCGACAGGTCGAGCTGGTTGAATTCGGGATGGTTCAGCAGCGCGTTGTACAGCGTGTTGACGGCCGGGATCGTCGAGATCTGGTAACCCTTCAGCTCCTTGATCATGCCGCCGATGTCGCGCGGGTTCGGAATCAGGATACCCATGCCGCCCGTGCGCATCGTCAGGAACCCGCAGACCGTCAGCGCAAACACGTGATAGAGCGGCAGCGCGACGACCGTCACGAACTGCTTCACGTCGGGGTACTTCTCGTGCGCGGGATGGTGCCACGCGCCGGCCTGCAGCACGTTCGACACGATGTTCCGGTGCAGCAGCGTCGCGCCCTTCGCGACACCCGTCGTACCGCCCGTGTACTGGAGGAACGCGACGTCGTCGGGGCCGAGCTTCTGCGGCTTGAAGGTCTGGCGCGCGCCTTCCGACAGCGCGGCCTTGAAGCGCGTGAATGACGGAAGCTGCCAGGCCGGCACCATCTTCTTCACGTTGCGCACGACGTAATTGACTAGCCAGCCCTTGATGCCCAGCAGGTCACCCATCGACGCGACCACCACATGCTTGACCGCGGTATTGGCGATGACGGCCTGCAACGTCGACGCGAAGTTCTCGAGGATGACGATCGCCTCCGCCCCGCTGTCCTTCAGCTGATGTTCGAGCTCGCGCGGCGTATAGAGCGGGTTGACGTTGACGACGGTGTAGCCTGCGCGCAGCACCGCGACGATCGCCACCGGATATTGCAGCACGTTCGGCATCATCAGCGCGACGCGCGCGCCGCGCGTCAGGCCGCGCGACTGCAGCCACGCGCCAAACTGGCGCGACAGCGCATCGAGCTCGCCGTACGTGATGCTCTTGCCCATGCAGACGAACGCCTTGCGGTCGCGATACTGCCTGAAGCTTTCGTCGAGGAGATCCGGAATGGAAGGATACGGGGACGCGTCAATTTCGGCTGGAACGCCGGGTGGGTACGATTTCAGCCAAATTTTGTCCATACTGCGCGTCTCCTCACAGATTTTCGAATGGTCGTGCTAAAACGCATCGTAACGGCTCGTCCGTCCCGAGACAACAGGGTTAGATGCCCACTTCCAACTTTCGCATGATTTCGTCTGATCATATCTCGAAGTTCGGTCAAATCCGCTCAACTTCGACGAGACAATCGTAAAACGTCGCCGAGTTGCCGAGATCGGTCAGCGCCTGGCTCGTCACTTCGTTCGCGTTGCGCCCATCCGCCGATAATTTCTTCCACCAGATCGACAGCCCGACGACGAGCCCCTCCCGCGCGCGATCGGTCACTCTCGCAACCGCCTGCATCGAGCCGCGGTCGTTGAAGATGCGTACGACATCGCCCTCCCGGATGCCGCGCGCATCGGCATCGGCCGGGTTCAAGTCGAGATGCGGCTGGCCTTCCGTGCTGCGCAGGCTGTCCACGTTGACGAACGTGCTGTTCAGGAAGTGCCGCGCCGGCGGCGAAATCATGGCGAGCGGATAGCGGGCCGCGAGTTCGGGCGCGGCCTCAGCCGATTCGAACGGCGGCAGGTAATCGGGCACCGGGTCCATGCCCATCTGTTCGAGTCGCGCGCTATGGAACTCGCATTTGCCGGACGGCGTACGGAAGCCGCCATTGGCGAAAGGCGCGTCCGCCACCTTGAGCTTCAGCCAGCCGACACGCTTCAACGTATCCCAATTGCTGTCGAGCGTCGGGTCGTCCCAACGGAGCGCGGCCTGCGCGACCTCTTCATCGCTGTGGAAAAGCGCGGGCTCGTCGAGCCCCATGCTGCGGGCAATGCCACGAAAGATTTCGGTGTTCGGCCGTGCGTCACCGACTGGCGGAATCGCCGGCAGATTCGCCATTACATAGGTGTGGCCGTACGACTTGTGGACGTCGAGATGCTCGAGCTGGGTCGTGGCCGGCAACACAATGTCGGCGAAATCGGCCGTATCTGTCTTGAAGTGCTCGAGAACGACCGTGAACAGATCGTCGCGCGCGAACCCCGCCGCTACTTTCGAGGAGTCGGGGGCGACCGCGACCGGATTCGAGTTGTAGACAATCACCGCTTCGATCTTCGGCCCGAAAGCCGCGTCGCCCGGATTCAGTAACGCGTCGCCGATCGCATTCATGTTGATGATGCGCGGCAGCTTGTGCGGCCAGCCGGGCATCAGATCGGGGCGCAGCAGCGCCGCCCGATTGACCGGCGCGGATTCCGACGACGACAGCAGCAGCCCGCCGGCCCGATCGCGCCACGCGCCCGTGAGCGCAGGCAGGCTCGCGATCGCGCGCACGGCATTGCCGCCGCCGCGTACGCGCTGCATGCCGTAATTGAGGCGGATCGCTGCCTTGCGGGTCGCGCCGTAACGACGTGCGAGTTCGATCAGCTCCGACGCTTCGACGCCGCAGATCCGTGCGACACGTTCCGGCGGATAGGACAGGGCTCGCGCCTTGAGCGCATCGAAGCCGAGCGTATGACACGCGATGTAGTCGTGATCGAGCAGATCTTCGGTAATCAGCACATGCATCATCCCGAGCGCGAACGCACCATCGGTGCCTGGTTTCACAGCGATGTGCTGGTGACATTTCTCCGCCGTCAGCGAGCGGTACGGGTCGATCGCAACCAGACGGGCGCCGCGACGCTTGGCTTCCTGCGCGCGGGTCCAGAAATGCAGGCTCGATGCGATGGGATTGGCGCCCCAGATCAGGATCAGCTCGCTTTCCTCGAAATGCTCAAGATGCATGCCGACGCTTCCGCCGTACGTATAGCGCAGCCCTGCCGCGCCGGCCGCGGAGCAAATTGCCCGCTCGAGCCGCGACGCGCCGAGTTTGTGGAAGAACCGCTGCGCGATGCCTTCGCCCTGCACGAGCCCCATCGTTCCCGCATAGCTGTACGGCACGATCGCCTCCGGCGCGCGCGCGGCGATTTCACCGAGGCGGCGACCAATCTCGTCGAAGGCTTCGCTCCAGCTGATCGGCGCGAAACGCCCTTCTCCCTTCGCGCCGATGCGCTTGAGCGGAACGGTAAGACGGTCCGGATGATGAACGCGGTCCGCATATCGGCTGACTTTCGTACACAACACGCCTTGCGTGGGCGGATGGTCGGGATCGCCCGTGACCTTGATCGCCCGGCCGTTTTCGACGGTCACGCGCATTGCGCACGTGTCCGGACAATCGTGCGGGCATACGGCCCGAGCTATCTGAGTGGCGGCGTTCATCGTTCCGAATGCATCTGGGTAGAGAGGATTCGCAAATTTTACGTGGACGGGCCGAATAAGACGTCAATTCGTACGAATTTCCCGTCTATTTTGGATAAAAGCAGTAACGGAGGATGGTGAATATCGACGGTGGACCGGATTCGAACGGCCGGTGCGGCGGTACGGGTGTGCAAGCAACCTTGATGGCTGCTTCGCTACGTCGACCCGGATTGCAGGTTTGATCGGAGATAGAGATGAATAGGCCCGTGAACTGATCAGGATGACGGAATATGACGGGTGGGCGTAGCAACTTGAGCGACAAAAGGGGAATCCGATTGCTTGAGCACACTCGGAATACTGCGCTCATTTGCATCAAGGAGGCGACATGGCCGGGCCGCCGGCGCCCCCACCTCGCTTCGATTGGTCTTTCCGCCGCCGCAAATGCAAAAACCCCCGCCTTTCGGGCGGGGGTTTCTGGCTTAGGGAGCCTGACGATTACCTACTTTCACACGGGAATCCGCACTATCATCGGCGTAGAGTCGTTTCACGGTC
>NZ_VWWG01000218.1:0-8795 GCF_011753085.1 Burkholderia sp. Tr-862 | reverse complement strand
CGCGGCGGCGGCCGCGTCGGGTTCCGCGCTCGCGCGATAGTCGACCAGCTGGTCGGACAGCACGTCCTTGGTCTCGAGGAACGCATCGACCATTTCCTTGGTCAGCGTCAGCTCATGGTTGCGTGCGCGGTCGAGCAGCGACTCGAGGATGTGGGTCGTCTCGGTCAGCGCGGAAAAGCCGAACGTCGCCGCGCCACCCTTGATCGAGTGCGCCGCGCGGAAGATCGCGGCCAGGTCCTCGGGGTCGGGCGAGCCGACGTCGAGGTTCAGCAGCAGCTGCTCCATCTGCGCGAGCAGTTCGTCGGCTTCGTCAAAAAAGGTCTGGTAGAACTGCGTGATGTCGAGAGTCATGCCCGGTCACCGGTTGGATTCGTCGCGTTCATGTCAGGAGGCCGTCTGCTCGGACAGCGTCGCGACCAGGTCGACCAGCACGGCCGGGTCGATCGGCTTTTCGATCCAGCCGGTCGCGCCCGCTTCGCGCGCGGCGTCCTTGAATGCATCGCTGCCTTCGGTCGTCAGCACGAGGATCGGCGTGTCCGCGTACGCGCTCAGCTTGCGCAGCGCGGCGATCACCTCGAGCCCGTTCCTGCGCGGCATGTTCTGGTCGGTCAGCACCAGGTCGTACGGCACGGTGGCCGCCATGTCGAAGCCGGCTTCGCCGTCCGGCGCCACCGTCACGTCGTAGCCGGCCTGCGCGAGCGTCGCCTGCAGCAGCGCACGCATGGTCGCGGAGTCGTCGATCGCGAGAATGGTCCGGATCATGTCAGCCTCCGCGGGGCCGCCCCGACGGCGTCGCAGGGAAGTCGCGGAGCATCGCTTCGCGCCTGCGCGGCCGGCCGGCTTTGCAGAGCCGGCCGTGGGCCGCTGAGCGCCCCCTCGGGGGGCAGCGAACAAAGTAAGCGTTGGGGTCGTTTCATGCGTATCTCGGAATCGGGGAAACGTCAGGGTTTCGGCGCCACGGCGACGGCGCTCGCGAGCACCGGTTGCGCGGCCGGCGTCGGGCCGCCGAGCTGCTGGGCCAGCAGCTTCGAGCCCGCCGCGTCGGCCGACAGCGTCGTGGTCGTCGCGTCGTCGCGCATCAGCGCGTCTTCGGATTTGCGATTCAGCACGATCACGCTGATCCGGCGGTTTTCCGGATCGAGCGGATCGGCCTTGTTCAGGTTCTGCGTCGACGCGAGGCCGAGCACGCGCAGCACCTTCGCCTCGTCCATGCCGCCCGTGATCAGCTCGCGGCGCGACGCGTTCGCGCGGTCGGCCGACAGCTCCCAGTTGCTGTAGCCGCCTTCCCCGCCCGCGTACGGCACCGCATCGGTGTGGCCCTGGACGATGATCCGGTTCGGCACGTCGTTCAGCGTCTTGCCGATCTCGCGCAGGATGTCGCGCATGTACGGCTCGACGTGGTCGCTCGACATCGCGAACATCGGCCGCTTCTGTGTATCGACGATCTCGATGCGCAGTCCCATCAGCGTCGAATCGATGCGGATCTGCTGCTTGAACTGGCGCAGCGTCGGGTTCGCCTCGATCGCCGCCATCAGCTTGATCTGCAGGTCGTGCAGGCGCGCCTGTTCGAGCCGGTCCTGCGCGCCTTGCGCCTGCGCGCGGGAATGCTGGTCGCCCGCTTTCGCGACACGGTCGGCCAGCGACGTCGTGCCGTCGGTGCGGCGCAGCGTGCCGGCGTCGACGCTCGACAGGTCGCGGCCGCCGCCGTTGATGATGCTGGAGTCCTGCGAGCTGCGATCGCCGCTGCCGAACAGCGCGGCCTTCAGCGGCGTGTTGAAGTACTCGGCGATCCCCTTCAGCTGCACCGGCGTGACCGAGCTCAGCAGCCACATCAGCAGGAAGAACGCCATCATCGCGGTCATGAAGTCCGCGTACGCGAGTTTCCATGCGCCGCCGTGATGGCCCTTCTTCTGCGGGGCCACCCGTTTCACGACGATCGCGCGATCCTTGCCATTGCTCATCGAACGCTCCGCGTCACTTTGCCTTCACGCGGCGCACGTGCTCTTCGAGCTCCGTGAACGACGGACGCTCGGTCGAGAACAGCACCTTGCGGCCGAACTCCACCGCGATCGCCGGCGCATAGCCGTTCAGGCTCGCGAGGATCGTCACCTTGATGCACTGGAACATCTTGGTGGACTCGGCGACGCGCTGCTCCGCGAGGCTCGCGAGCGGCCCGATCAGCCCGTACGACAGCAGAATCCCGAGGAACGTGCCGACCAGCGCCTGCGCGATCATCGCGCCGAGCACCGCGGGCGGCTTGTCGGCCGACGCCATCGTGTGCACGACGCCCATCACGGCCGCGACGATCCCGAATGCCGGCATCGCGTCGCCCACACGCATCAGCGCGTGCGCGGGGCCTTCACCTTCCGTGTGGTGCGTCTCGATCTCCTCGTCCATCAGGCTCTCGATCTCGAACGCGTTCATGTTGCCGCCCACCATCAGGCGCAGGTAGTCGGTCAGGAATTCGACGATGTGGCGATCGGCGAGGATCTTCGGGTATTGCGTGAAGATCGGGCTCTTGTCCGGATCGTCGATGTCGGCTTCCAGCGTCAGCGTGCCTTCCTTGCGCGCCTTCGCGAGCAGCACGTACAGGAGCGCCATCAGCTCCATATAGACGTCCTTCGTGTACTTCGAGCCCTTGAAGAGCGTCGGCAGCACGAGCAGCGTCGCCTTGATGGTCTTCATGCCGTTGCCGAGGATGAACGCGCCGACGCCCGCGCCGGTGATCATCAGGATCTCGAGCGGCTGGACCAATGCGCCCAGATGCCCGCCTGCCAGCGCATAACCGCCGAAGACGGACAACAGCGTCACGAGTGTTCCCACGATAATCAGCACTGCCTGTCCCTCACGAAAGACCGGCGGGGAGACCGCCGTTAATCAGGTTTACGGCAGTCGGCAGGAAAACTTTCGCGGCAGTGCCGCGGCGGCGCGGCGGTGTTTACCAGCAAGCCCCCGGCCGGTTCGCGCGGCGCGCGGCAGCCGCTCGGCTCCCGCTCAGCCCCACCCGGCGCCGTTCAGGCCGCGGCGGCAGCCAGTTCGGCGCGCGCGGCGGCGGCCTTGCGGGTCTTGCCGGCGCGCGACGGCGGCTGGCACAGGCCGCACACGAAACCTTGATGCGGATCATGCGCATGCGCGACGAAGTGGCCGCCGCAGCGCGAGCACGGGGTCATCTGCAGCATCCCCGAGTCGAAGAAGCGTACGAGCGTCCACGCGCGCGTGAGACTCAGCGCGGCCTCGTCACCGGACAGGTTCACGTGCTCCTGGTAGAGCCGGTACGCCTTCACGATCGACTGGATCGGATCGCAGCGGCCGTGGTCCT
Source organism: Burkholderia sp. Tr-862 (assembly GCF_011753085.1). Classification (NCBI taxonomy): domain Bacteria; kingdom Pseudomonadati; phylum Pseudomonadota; class Betaproteobacteria; order Burkholderiales; family Burkholderiaceae; genus Burkholderia; species Burkholderia sp. Tr-862. The sequence continues at coordinate 5,476 of NZ_VWWG01000218.1, read as the reverse complement.
GCATGAACCGGTAGATGTTGTAGAACAGCGACGAGTGGATGTTCGGCTGCCACGTCATGAACCAGTCGGTCGAGAACGGCAGCATCCCCTTCGGCGGCGACACGCCCTTCAGCTCCTTGTACAGCTTGATCAGGCGGTCGCGCGACAGGCTCGTCTCCGCCTCCAGCAGCTGCAGCCGGGCGCCCAGTTCGATCAGTTCGATAGCGAGGGTGATTTCCTTCACCTCGATCACGACGCTTTTGCTTGCCATGGTGAATAACTGTCCGCTTGACGTGGTTCGGATGAGTGGCCAATACGCCGCCCGCCGGCGCGGCGCGCCGGGACGAACGCAAGGCAAAAAAAGATCAGCGGACGCTTTCGACCGGCTGGCCGGCCATCAGGATGGCCGAGTGCGCGTGCGTGACGACGTCGCTGCGACCCTTGTCGGCGAGCGACGACAGCAACGCGTGATCGTCGAAGCGGAAACGGCACAGGATCTGGTTCGACGCGGCGAGCTTCACGGTCTGGGCGAGCGTGAGGTTCGCGAGTACGTCGGCCAGTTCCTGGGAAACTCCCATGCGGAACATGCCCATCGCTTTGTCTTCCCGCAGCAGGCGTTGCGCGAGGAGGAGGTACGACAGATTGACCTCTTTGATCTCACTGAGCATTTCGCTGGTGGCGCTCATGATTCCCCCGTTAAGAGCTTTGCTTTGGCCTTTCATCTTATGACAACGTTTGCTCGGTCAGGCCCTATTGGCTTCCGCCGGCACATTTATCAGTCTTACAGGGCGAATTTTGGCCAAACGGCATTTATGCCGGTATCAGCGAAGTGGCGTAAGCCGCGCAGGATTTGTCTGTAAACCGTGTAGGAATTTTTCCGACAAGGCGAATTGAAAGGGGACAAAAGGCGGGGTAAATGGGGGCGCGAATTCGTCGGAGATGGGGTTCCGCATGGGACGAATCCGGCTGGAGGCCGTCCGGCAAGGCTGCCGGGGCGTGAATCGGTAAAAATTATAGTGGTTTTTCACGATAGCGCAACAATAGTTGCGTCTGTCTCGCGCCATGTTTCCAGACCCTTTTTATCGGGGTTTTCTCGTATTTCATGGTGTAACAAGCCTTAAGTGTTTGAAAAAACACTCGAACCCCTCTAGGCGATATCGATAATGGACTCAAACGGGCGGCGGCGTGAGGCGCACCGCCCCGCCCCGCAGCTTGCCGCCCGGCGTCCGGCGCACCGCGCCCCGGACCCGGCCACGTACCGCAGAAAGCGTACGTCGGCGAGTTCCGCAACCTTGTATCGGACCGGCATGCGCACTCGAGCGCCCACGCTGGTCGACATCGGAGAACGCCCATGCGTATTGCCCAGATCGCGCCGCTTTACGAAGCTGTCCCGCCGAAACTCTACGGCGGCACCGAGCGTGTCGTGTCCTACCTCACCGAGGCGCTCGTCGAACTCGGCCACGATGTGACGCTGTTCGCCAGCGGCGACTCCGTCACGTCCGCCCGTCTCGAGGCGGCATGGCCGCGCGCACTGCGGCTCGACCCGTCGATCCGCGATTCGATGGCGCCCCATATGCGCCTGATCGAGCAGGTCGCCCGTGTCGCGCACGAATTCGACGTGCTGCACTTCCACCTCGACTACCTGCCGTTCCCGCTGATGTCGCGCCTCGACACGCCTTACGTGACGACGCTGCACGGCCGCCTCGACCTGCCGGAGCTGCAGCCGGTGTTCGACGCGTTCCCGAACGCGCCGGTCGTCTCGATCTCGAATTCGCAGCGCAAGCCGCTGCCGCAGGCCGCCTGGGCCGGCACCGTGTATCACGGGCTGCCCGACACGCTGCTCACGCCGCAACCGGACGTGAAGCCCGAATACCTCGCGTTCCTCGGCCGGATCTGTCCCGAAAAGCGGGTCGACACCGCGATCCGGATCGCCGCGCAAAGCGGGCTGCCGCTGAAGATCGCCGCGAAGGTCGACAAGGCCGACGCCGACTACTTCAAGGAAGTGATCGAGCCGCTGCTCGGCGAAGCGCATGTCGAATTCATCGGCGAGATCAACGAGGCGCAGAAGCCGGCGTTCCTGTCCGGCGCGAAGGCGCTGCTGTTCCCGATCGACTGGCCGGAGCCGTTCGGCCTGGTGATGATCGAGGCGATGGCCTGCGGCACGCCGGTCGTCGCGTTCAACCGCGGCTCGGTGCCGGAAGTGATCGAGGACGGCGTGACCGGCTTCATCGTCGAGGACGTGCAGGGCGCGGTCGGTGCGCTGCACCGGATCGACAGCCTGTCGCGCGACGCGATCCGCGCACGCTTCGATACGCGTTTCAGCTCGAAAGCGATGGCGCGACGTTATGTCGAAACTTACGAATCGCTTTGCACGGCGGCAAAACGGCCGACCTTGCGCCGGGTCGCGGGCGCCTGACGCCGAAATTCGTCAGGAAATATTCCGTAAAATTCGCGCCGAAATCGGCGCGGAAAAACCAAAGAGCCGCATCGTCGATGCGGCTCTTTCTTTTTGCGCGGTCATTCGATCAGGAAACGATCGCGGTTTTTCCCGACGATCCAATTCGGCGGCTTGCCGCGTCCGCTCCAGGTTGCACCCGACTTCGGATCGCGGTACTTGGGCGGCAGCGGCGCCTTTTTCGGCGGACGCCCGCGCCGCGCGCGCTCCACGAAGCCCAGGTCCTGGGCCGTGAGGCCATATTCGGCAATCATTCGCTGGACTTCGGCGATCACCGTCGCCACTTCCTGGCGACGCACGTCATCCGCCTGAGCCTGCAGATCGGCGATCTGCGCCTTGAGTTTCGCGTATTGAGACATTTTTCGACTCCCTTTTTCCATGATGCGGCTCCGGCGAGTCCGGCCGGAACACCCACACCCGTTACGTCACCCGCACTGCCGCCCTGCTCTTCAAAATTAATGCTGCCATCTTTAACCGATTCGGCTATATCGAGAATGCGGACTTATTCTAATAAAGGCCATTCGCCAGCATTCAAATTTAACAATCGTTGACCCTCTTGAAGCCGATTCATTTCCTATAATCCAGACCAATTCCGGACGGCGGAATAAATCATCCGCCCAGCCGTTTGTCTTCAACCCACTTGAACAAGGTCCCTACATGAATCTTTCTCAGCGTCTGGCTGCAGAGGCATTCGGCACGTTCTGGCTGGTGCTCGGCGGATGCGGAAGCGCCGTGCTGGCCGCCGCCTTTCCGGGTCTCGGCATCGGCTTTGCCGGCGTCGCACTTGCATTCGGCCTGACCGTGCTGACGATGGCATTCGCGATCGGCCATATTTCAGGTTGCCATTTGAATCCGGCTGTGAGTGTCGGCCTGACGGTCGCCGGCCGCTTCCCGGCGCGCGATCTCGCGCCGTACATCGTCGCGCAGGTGGTCGGCGCGACGCTCGGTGCATTCGTGCTGTACCTGATCGCGACCGGCAAGCCGGGCTTCGACCTCGTCGGCAGCGGCTTTGCGACGAACGGCTTCGGCGAGCGCTCGCCCGGCCACTACTCGCTCGGCGCGGCGTTCATCTGCGAAGTCGTGATGACGGGCTTCTTCCTGTTCGTGATTCTCGGCGCCACCGACAAGCGCGCGCCGGCCGGCTTCGCGCCGATCGCGATCGGCCTGTGCCTGACGTTGATTCACCTGATCTCGATCCCGGTCACCAACACGTCGGTGAACCCGGCCCGCTCGACCGGCCCCGCGCTGTTCGTGGGCGGCGAGGCGATCGGCCAGCTGTGGCTGTTCTGGATCGCGCCGATCATCGGTGCGGCCATCGCAGGGATCATCTACCCGCTGGTCGCAGGGCGCGACGACGCCCTCGGCCTGCTGCCTGCATCCGCTCGCACAAGCGAATAAAACACTACGGGGTTACGCGAGCAGAACAGCGAGCCTCACGCTGTCGAACAACATCGAGGCAGGTAATTTGAACGGGCGCCGCTGGCGCCCGTTTTTCATTTCCGCTCAGGAAGCGGCGACGCCGTCGAGGGCGCCGTCGAGCGAGAACAGCGTGCGCAGGTGGCGGGCGACGCCCGCGTCGAAGTTGTTGCCGATCCGCGGGATGTGCGGCAGGTGCGCGATCAGGTCGGGATTCGCGTTGTTCATCATGAACGCGTGACCAGCCGTTTCGAGCAGGTCGATGTCGTTCATGTTGTCGCCGAACGCGATGCAGTGGCCGGTATCGACGCCGAGCCGCGCGAGCACCGCGCGCAGCGCGCGGCCCTTCGACACGTTCGCGGTCATCACTTCGAGGCAGTCGGGCAGCGAGTACGTGACGTACAGCGCATCGCCGAACTGCACGCGCATTTGCTCGGCGACTACCGCCAGATCGGCCGGCTCGCCGATGTACAGCACCTTCGCGATGTCCGCGCCGTCGTGCGCGGCCATGTCGATCACGTCGTACCGAAAACCCGAATCCTGGTGGAATTCGAGCAGGTGCGGCGCTTCGCGGTCGATCAGCCAGCCGCGGTCGGTGAACAGGTTGACGATCACGCGCCCGTGCGCGCCGGTCACGCCCGGCTGCACGAGGCCGCGGACGATCGCGGGATCGATGTCCTGCGCATGGATCGCCGTATCGTCCGGCGCATGCACGCGCGCACCATTCGACGTGATCAGGTACGGCCGGATGCCCAGCACGTCGCGGATGCCGGCGACGTCCGCGTAGTGGCGCCCCGTCGCGATCACGAACTGCAGGCCGTCGCGGTCGAGCCGGCGGACGGTCTCGATCGTGTACGGATCGAGCTGGTGGTCGCTGTTCAGCAGGGTGCCGTCGAGATCGGTGGCGATGACTTTGTACATGGGAACGGGGAAATGGCGCGCAGGATACTGCGGAACCGCCATTTTAACGTCGTGCCCGGTGGGGCGTCGGGCGGTTGGGGAATGGGGGCGGGGACGGGGTGGCGGATTTCACGCCGTTCAGCCTTCGGCGCGTTGCCGGGTTGGAGTGGCCGGCTTGATCGGCCTCTGTTCGGTCCGCTCGGTCCGCTCGGTCCGCTCAGTCCGCGTTATCCACTCAACTCCTACCGGTCAGCACGCTCGACCTGCTCAGCCCACTCACCGCGCCCGGCCCGCTTAAACCACTCACTCCGCTTCAGCCGCCCGCAACGCCTGCAGCGCGAGCCGCAACGCACCGTGCGCGGAATCGTCGAGCGGCGTGCGCAGCCGGGCCGCGTGACGTGCCGGCACGGCCGGTGCCAGCGCGTCGGCCAGCCCGCCGCACAGCGCGACCGGTAGCGCCTGCTGCGGATCGAGCGCGTCGATCATCTTGCCGATCTCGTCGCCCGCCTGCGCGATCAGCGCGGCCGCATACGGATGGGTGCGGTGCGCGAGCACGATCGGTGCGAGGCGCGCATAGACCGTCTGGTTCGCATCGCACGACCACTGGACGAGTGCGTCTCGATCGTGTGCCCCCGTTTCCGCGAGCAGCGCGCCGGCGAATGCATCGCGCGGCGCGCGGCCGTCGAGCGCCTGCTGGGCGTACGCCAGCGCGCGCAGACCGAGCCA
>NZ_VWWG01000217.1:0-8930 GCF_011753085.1 Burkholderia sp. Tr-862 | reverse complement strand
CTCTCGGCGGCGAGCTACGAAGCTTGCTGCGCGGCGGCGTGGCCGCGCGCGGCGTCGACCCGCGCAAATGCGGCCGCCGCCCGGAGGCGGCGGTCGTGTCGTGTCGTGTCGTGTCGTGTCGTGTCGCGGCGCGGCAGGCGTGCCGGGCCGCGAGGCGCTGCATGCCGCACGCGGGGCGCGCAAGGAAGGGAAACCTTGCCGGCGCGCCGCGCGATGGCGGCGCGCAAGTAAGCCGCTACGCGTTACGCGTAGTCGGCGGCCAGCGCCGACAGCGGCGCGGCGCGCAGGATCGGCGCCGCGTCGTGGCGCTCGACGTGCGTCATGGCCGCGCCGAACAGCACCAGCCGATAGCCGACCGCATAGATCGGGATGATCCGCAGGTTCTTGTCGTGATCGAGCTGCAGCTTCGAACGGATGCGCGAGATATGGGTGTCGAGCGTGCGCGACGACACGCCGAGCTCGCGGCCCCAGACCGCTTCCTGGATCGCCTGCCGCGGCACGATTTTGTTCATGTTGTCGAGCAGGAATTCGACGACATCGAATTCGCGCGGCGTGACGTCGACGATTTTGTTGTCGATTTCGATCGTGCGGCGCACGAAGTTGATTTTTATATTGTCGATGTACAGGTATTTGCAATCCATGGTGGCCCTCGCATGTCCGTAAAGGAGTGTTTGCGGGTCATGTACCGCAACTTCCGGGCCAGGGAAGGCATGTGGGGCAACGACGGAGGGCGGGAGCGGAGCGGGCGGCCCGCCAGCGTTGAATCTAAAAGAATTTTTAACGCGGGACGCGCGGCGGGCTCGGGAAGGGTCCGAGCAATATTGAAGGATTGTTACGTAGCATCGATCGGGAACGTTACGGGCGTTACGGGCGGCGTAACGTGGGGAGAACGAAACCGGGCCGACAATAAAAAACCGGCCGCGCGACGTTCCCGTCACACGGCCGGCATTTCACCCGCCCGTCAAGCCTTCGCGCTATCGCCCGAATCGAACGGCAGCACGTAATGCCGCTTGCCGGTCGCCGCGAAGATCGCGTTGGCGACCGCCGGCCCGATCGGCGCGACACCCGGCTCGCCGACGCCGGTCGGCGCCTCGGCCGACGGCACGATATGCACCTCGACCTTCGGCATCTCCGCCATCCGCAGCACGTGATAGCCGTCGAAGTTGCGCTGCTCGACGTGGCCGTCCTTCAGCGTGATCGCGCTGTGCAGCGCCGCGCCGAGCCCGAAGCCGATGCCGCCTTCCATCTGCGCGGCGACGATGTCCGGGTTGATCGCGATCCCGCAGTCGACCGCGCACACCACGCGCTCGACCTTCACCTTGCCGTCGGCGTCCACCGATACCTCGGCCACCTGCGCGACATAGCTCTTGAATGCCTCGGCCACTGCGATTCCGCGTCCGCGGCCCTTCGGCAGCGGTTTCGCCGGATCCCAGCCGGCGTTCTGCGCGGCCAGCTCGAGCACGGCGCGCATCCGCGGCTCCTTCGCGAGCAGGTCGCGACGGAACAGGTACGGATCCTTGCCCGCCGCGTGCGCGGCTTCGTCGATGAACGCCTCGACCGCATACGCGGTGTGCGAGCTGCCGACCACGCGCCACCACAGCACGGGCAGGCCGACCTTGGTGGTGGTGAGTTCGACCGACACGTTGGGCACCGCGTACGGCAGGTTCGCCGCGCCCTCGACCGACGTCGCGTCGATCCCGTTCTTCACCATGAACGCCTCGAACGGCGTGCCGGCGAGGATCGACTGGCCGACGATCCGGTGGCGCCAGCCGACCAGCTTGCCGTCCTTCGTCAGCCCTGCATCGAGCTTGTGGAAGTACATCGGGCGATAGAAGCCGCCCTGGATGTCGTCCTCGCGCGTCCACTGCAGCTTGACCGGCTTGCCGTCCGCGCCGAGCGCCTTCGCGATCGATACGGCCTCGACCACATAGTCCGACCACGCGTTCGCGCGCCGGCCGAAGCTGCCGCCCGCGTACAGCGTGTGGATCCGCACTTGCTCGGGCTTCAGGCCCGCGACCTTGGCGGCATTGCCCTGGTCGACCGTCTGGAACTGGTCGCCGGCCCAGATCTCGCAGCTGTTCGCCGTCAGCTTGACGACCGCATCGAGCGGCTCCATCGGCGCATGGGCGAGATACGGGAACTCGTAGGTCGCGCTGATCTTGCGCGCGGCGCCCGCGATTGCCGCGTCGGCATCGCCGTCCTTGCGCGCCGACGTGCCGGGCTTGGTGGCGAGCTGCCGGTATTCGCGCATGATCTCGTCCGAGCCGCGCTTCTCGGCGTTCGCTTCGTCCCAATTGACCTTCAGCGCGTCGCGGCCCTGTTTCGCGGCCCAGAAGCCGGTCGCGACGACCGCGACGCCGCCCGGCACCTGCACGACCGATACCACGCCCGGCACGGCCTTCGCGGCCGTCGCGTCGAACGACTTGACGGTCGCGCCGAAGCGCGGCGGGCGCTGCAGCAGCGCGACGCGCATGCCGGGGAAGGTGGTGTCGAGCGTGAATTGCGCGGTGCCATTCGATTTGGCCGACGCGTCGACGCGCGGGATGCGATGGCCGATCAGCTTGAAGTCGGCCGGCTGCTTCAGCGTGACCTTGTCGGGTACCGGCAGTTTCGACGCGTCGGCGACCAGCGTGCCGTAAGCGGCCGTCTTGCCGCTCTTCGCATGCGTGACGACGCCGTTGGCGGTGGTCAGCTCGCCGGCCGGCACCTTCCAGCGGGCTGCGGCGGCCGACACGAGCATGGCGCGCGCCTTGCCGCCCGCTTCGCGCAACTGCTGCCACGAGTTCGACATGGCCGAGCTGCCGCCCGTGCCCTGCATCGTGCCGAACGCGAGGTTCGCATAGCGCTTCGCATCGGCCGGCGCGCTTTCGACGCGCACGCTCGACCAGTCGGCGTCGAGCTCCTCGGCGACGATCGTCGCGATGCCCGTGTACGCGCCCTGGCCCATTTCGACATGCTTGGCGATCACGGTGACCTTGCCGTCGGGCGTGATGCGCAGGAATGCGTTCGGCGCGAAGTCGGCGGCGGGCGCCGTCGCGGCGAGCGCGCGGCGGCCGAGGCCGGCCCATTCGAAGCCGATCGTCAGGCTGACGGCGGCCGTGGCGCCCGCGGCCTTCAGGAAGGTGCGGCGCGACGGTCGCACCGAATCGGGGTTGTCGAGTTCGATCGTCATGGTCAGGCTCCCAGCGTCGCGGCCGCATCGTGGATCGCGGCCCGGATGCGGGCGTAGGTCGCACAGCGGCAGAGGTTGCCGTTCATCGCGGCGTCGATGTCCGCGTCGGTCGGCTTCGGGTTCTGTTCGAGCAGCGCGGTGGCCGACATGATCTGGCCGGACTGGCAATATCCGCACTGCGGCACCTGCAGCTTCACCCAGGCGGCCTGCACGGCCTGCGCGGGCTTGCTCTGCACGCCTTCGATCGTCGTGACGTGCTTGCCCGCGACGCCGGCGAGCGGCAGCACGCACGAGCGGACGGCCTGGCCTTCCAGGTGGACCGTGCAGGCGCCGCACTGCGCCATGCCGCAGCCGAATTTCGTGCCGGTCAGCCCCGCGTGCTCGCGGATCGCCCAGAGGACGGGCATCGACGGATCGGCGTCGAGCGTGACGCTCTTGCCGTTCAGGACAAACGTGGTGGGCATTTTTTGTCTCCGTGGGGAAAACCCGGCATCCGCCGGATCAGGTGGCAGTGTGCGCGAACGGTCGGTTTTTACGTCTACCCAATCCTGCAAATTTATTGAACAATCCTGCAAATCCCCGGCACGGCGGCAAGCGATTCGCTATGCTCCCGCGATTCAGGGAAATGAAGCGAGGAATCCGTCATGGACATGACCGATATCGCGGCGTCGCGCGAATCCGGGCGGCGCGAACTGGCGTCGCTGATCGGCCGTTTCGCGCCGGCGGACGGCTCCCACTCGACGGCCGTGCCCGCGCTGATGCTGCACCGGCATACGCGTCCGGTCGATCTCGGCTGCGGCGTGTCGCGCGCCGCGCTCGTGATCGCCGCGCAGGGCGCGAAGCGCGTGATGGTGGCCGGCCAGACTTACGAATACGACACGCAGAACTGCCTGATTACGTCGATCGACTTGCCGATTCTCTCGCGCGTCACGCGGGCATCGCCGGACGCGCCGTACCTGTGCCTGTCGCTGACGCTCGATCTGCAGCGCATCGTCGAACTCGCGGCCGAGATGCGGCTGCCGGAGCCCGAAGCGGGCCCCGAAGGCGAGGGCATCGCGCTCGCCGAGCTGACGCCGCCGCTGCTCGATGCCGCGCTGCGGCTGCTGCGGCTGCTCGATACGCCGCCTGATATTCCGGTGGTCGCGCCGCTGATCGAGAAGGAACTGCTGTACCGGCTGATGACGAGCGGGCAGGGCACGCGGCTGCGGCACATGGCCGTCGCGGGCAGCCAGACGCACCGGATCGCGCGCGCGATCGAGTGGATCCGCGATCACTACGCGGAGCCGATGCGCGTCGACACGCTCGCGCAGGCGGTCAATATGAGCGTGTCGTCGCTGCACCATCACTTCAAGCACGTGACCACGCTGAGCCCGCTGCAGTACCAGAAGCAGCTGCGGCTGCACGAGGCGCGGCGGCTCTTGCTGCGGCAGGGCGGCGACGTCGGTTCGGTGGCCGCGGCAGTCGGCTACGAAAGCGCGTCGCAGTTCAGCCGTGAATACAGCCGGCTGTTCGGCGCACCGCCGATGCGCGACGTCGTGCACCTGCGCAAGAAGGAGTTGCTCGGCACCTAGCGGCGGCGCCGGTCATTTCGATGGCGGCGAGCCCGACTCCCTCGCGGGCCGCGCACGAACTTCCGTTTCACGCATGCATCCCGCAGGCGGGCGGACGGATGAGGCAACTGCCGCCCGGATGCGGGCCCACCCGTCGAAACGTGCAAAAAAATCGCGCAATGACGAACCTTCCGCGTAGATCGCGCGTGGTACGAACACGTTTCGGCGACGGGATTCTCGATCGATATCACTTCGGAAATGTTTCTCGCGCGTATCGCGTGTCACCATCCGGGCAATGAAATCCAATGGTTATCGGCATTGAATGTCGGCGAATGGAATGCAGGCAGTCGAAATCGATAAAGCGTGTTGCGGGGTTCGTGCGCCAAGCGTGGCGTCTTTTTTCCCCGATATGCAGGCGGCGTGCAAGCCGTTTTTGCCGCGCGTTTTGCATGGTTGATCGACGCTCGATCCCCTCGGTATTTGCATGGATGAATCAATCGCGTTGCGCGGTGGCGGGTGCGCACATCGGCAACCGTACCGATGTCCGTCGCGACGGCCCCGCCGAACCGGGTGACGCGCGCTTCGATTCGTGATTTTCCGCGCACGGGAACGCGGTCGAACGGGCTGCGGCAGGCGGTTTGCAGGGGCCGAAGCGCATCTCGGCCGGAATGTTCGACGGTGCGCTTCGCAAGTATGAAACACCCGTTCGCCGCCCCCTGCAGGCGGCCCCGCGGGCCGCATTCGTCCGTCTTTTCCAGCCTTGCTGCGCGGCATTCAACGAGCGGCGCAGGCTGCCGATGGTCACCGCGATACATTCCTGAAACAAAAAATGCGATTCCCGGCGACAGATCCTGGCGCAGCGGACGGCATGAGACGCGCAACCATCGGTGGAATCACGCATGGCATGCCGCTTGCGATATTGGTTATACCGGCGAGCGGTCGACCAGATGCATCGAAGATGGAGGGCGGCCAACTCGTCAATAAGCAGTCGGGGAAACAGTGATGAAGACCAGAAGCAGCAGCTTGATTCGCGCCTTCCTTGCGCACCCTTGGGGTAGTCGGACAGGGTGTAGTACGACTCGCGATGCAGTGCCAGCCTCGCGGGTTCGTCGCTGCCGGTTTCCCGGCTTCCGTGCGTTGCACGCGCTGGCGAACCTGTCGTTGCGCATGACGACCGGCCCACAACGGCGCCCCTCCGCATCTTCGTTCCGTTCCCCCGGATGGACCAGGCTGTTCGTGCCGGACAGCTTGACGCCGATTCATCTTCGACCGTGCGGGGCCGTAGCGATCGCGCCGGAAAAACACCGGCGCCGGCTGGACTAATTCAAACGACCGTCGGCCGAATTGCCGGGAAGATATTCGATCGGTAGCTCAGGGAGAAACGATGCCACCTGACTGTCATGCAGGCCCGTAATCGCCGCGATGACGCGCACGGTTTCAATGGCACTGCATTTTCGGTGGATAACAGTATTCGCGCATTTTCGATTGCTGAAGCGGACGCCGTGTGCCGGCATGCCGCGTGAGCGAGTTTCGAAAACGACTAATCCGGAACGGTGAATTCTCGTTTCCGGGTGCGTGACGCAATTTGTTTTCTGGTAGTTGAAAATCGATAAGCCTTATCGAAAACGCTTATAAAAAAGTTCGGAAAACTAAAAAATACGAACCTAAACTTCGACTGGCCAAAAATTACCGGGTGTCGGATTCGCGAGAATCGATTCTTTGTAATTAGATAGTGATCCTTATTTATGAGGATTGCTCAAGGCAGGGAAGTTGAAGGCGTGCAGCTTTCCTTGCTTGTTCCGTCCACGCCGTTATGGAGTCGACCATGAAGAAGCTTCTGATTGCAGCAGCAGTGATGGTGGTTTCGAGTGCAGCGTTTGCAGCGAGCGGCACGGTTTCGTCCAGCATGTCGTCGAGCGGCGGCCAGACGATGGCCGGTGTTGCCGGGAACGGGTCATTCACGGCCATGGACTCTGGCGCGGCACTCGGCGCAGCCGGTGCAACGGCGGGTGGCGGTGCGAGTAGCTCGCTCTCGTACACGAACCACGTCAACACGTCGACGGTGAGCGGTTTCGGCTTTGGCGGCGCACAAGCCGGCGGCACGAGCGGCGCGACTGCCGGCTCGACCGGCTGGACGTTGCATCGCTACTAAGCCGCGGCGCATAGCGGTCGTCATGGAGTGGTGGCACGGATGCCGGGTTTCGTCCCGCGAGGGCGGGCCCGGCGCCCTGGCCACCGAACTTCCTCACAGCAAGGAATTGCTATGAAAGCCAACGTTTTTTTAGCGACAGCGCTCACCGTTCTGTCGTCGGCCGTCCTGGCGTCCGGACCGTCGACCTTCAACCAGACGCAATCCGTTGCAACAGGTGTCTCGGGTTCGGTGTTGGTCGGCACCGGCAGCTATACGAGCAACTCGACTTCCGTAGCGGGCGCAAACGCGGGAAGTACCGTGACCCCCGCTGGTTCCACCGGCACGGCATCCGCCTTCCACAATTCGACTTCGACGGCCAGCGGCTCGGGCTCGAACGGGGGCGCGTTCGCAGCAGGCGGCGGTATCGGTGCCGCAGGCTCGTTCGGTGGAACCGGCAACACGAGCGAGAACGCCAATGCGCTGTCGGGAGGGGTGACCGCCACGATCGTACTGGGCGCGAACCACTACACGGCAACCGGGGCGAACGACGGCGGCGTTGCCAACGCGGGTGCCGCAGGGATGACGGGCAGTGGCGGGTCGGGAACGATTGCGGGCTCGAACCACTACAACACGTCGACCGTATGGGGTACCGGTCCGGCCGGATCGCCGTCCGCATCGGGCGGCAGTCAGGGCAGCTCCGGTGCGACCGCCGGCAGTCCTTGATTCGGGTGCTGCGGGGACCAGTTTCCCAGCGACGCTGGTCTCTTTCATCGCCTTGTTGTCACCGTAAGGAGTTGGCATGAAGCAGAAACTGATTGCCGCCGCTCTGATGCTCGCGTCTCTGACGGCATATGGCGCTGACCGTGCTGCCGACGACGTGCAATCGAATTTGCAGACGTCAAACAACCCTGACCAGGCAACCAAACCGTCACAACAACAAACGCTTTCGTCGGGCAGTGCCATCGGTGCGCCAGGGGGGCCGCAATGGCCGGGTATGTCGGGCGGCTCGTGGTCCCAGCTGGGTAGCGGCTGGAAGCAGTTCGGGGAAGCAGGCAAATCTGAAGGAATTCAGGGGAAGTAGCACGGTTGCCTGGGTGGGAGGTCAAACCTCGTCCGGAGAATGAAATGAACAGCAACAAGATCAAGGTGGCATGCGCGGCGATGTTCGCGATGGCCACGATGGGTGCCCAAGCGCAGACAGCCGATTCGACTTCAAGTGCGCAGTCGTCCACATCGTCGACGGCAGTCAGCCTCGGCGGCGGGGCGAGCATGAATACCAACACCACGACTGGCGGCAATGCCACGAGCAGCAGCGGGATTCGAGGCAGCGGCAATTCGAGCGTCCAGGTCAACCTGACGATGCCGTCCTCCACGAGCGGCGGCTCGAGCGTGACGCCGCAGAGCACGAGCTCGCTCGCGGCCGGCACGCCCGGCACCAGCCCGTACAACACCCAGGCGGCGGAAAACGTCAACTATTCGGGTACCCAGACGATCAAGACGAACCCGGCGATCCAGGCGCCGGGCCTCACGACCACGCTGTCCGATACCTGCATGGGCTCGGTGAGCGTCGGCGTGTCGTTCCCGGGCTTCGGCGCGACGGGCGGCACGACCCTGGTCGACCAGGCTTGCGTGCGTCGTCTCGATGCGCGTGAATTCCGCGCGATGGGGCTGACCGACGTCGCGCTCGCGCTGCTCTGCCAGAGCGATGCGAACCGGCGCGCGGTGGAAGCGACCGGCCACCTGTGCCCGGGCACGACCGCGCCGCTCGCGCGCTCGAACGTGGCGCCTTCCGTCGAAGCGACCGTGGCCGACGACGTGAAGTATCGCGACCCGATCGTGCGCAACCGCATGGGCCTGCCGCCGCTCGATGGCGCTGCACCCGCGCCCGCGCAGACGCGCCCGGTGGCCACCACCGCGGTCCAGGCTGCGCCGACACCCGTGCCGATGCCCGCGCCGTCGATCGCCGCGCCGGCCGTCAGTGCGGTGCCTGCCGCGACGCAAGCGGCTGCCGTGAAGGCGTCGCAAGCGGCTGCCATCGTGCCTGCTGCCGTGCCGGTTGCCGCAGCCGCACCGGTTA